>DSDH01000479.1 GCA_011055475.1 Phycisphaerales bacterium
ATCCCGCCAGATGAAGTGGCTGGTCTTGCCATAGGGGCCCGCGATGCGAATGTCCGATCCATCGGGCGCGGTAACGAACGCGACGACAACGGGGATGAGAAAATACGGCTTGCAGCCTCGCACACCCGGCCCTCCGATCATAACCTGTCAATCCTGTCCCCGCCCTTACCGGCCATTGTAGAAGCAACCGTCGATGAAGCCAAGCCTGCAGCCGCGTGCGCCCAGGTCGCCCACGTACACCCTCGAAGAGCGTGGGGCGCGGGATCGAGATACGAGGCGGATCGATTCGGTCAATCGCCCACGAGCGGGCGGACCTCGTCGATGCGGAAGTAACCGACAATGCGGTCCGGGTCGTCCTCGGTATCGGGCCGCTGTCGCCGACGCATGGACTGCACGACGGCGGGATCGTCGTCCGTGCGCACCAGCGTGAGCGCCAGACGACGGCCCGTGTGACCGGGCCCCTCGGCCCTGAACAGGTAACAGGCGTGCGGGTTCTGTTCGAGGTTGGCGCGGGTGCGGCGACGACGCATCACGAACGCCGCCGTGCCGTCGTCCTGGATGTGCGGCCGGGCGTAGATGGCGCTGTCGACGCGGCCTTGGGCATCGGCCGTCGACAGGACCCCCACGCCGGTGTTGCGATCGAAGTATTCGGCCAGCTCGGCCGTCATTTCATCCATCGTTCATGTTCCTTTCCGTATTCGAGACGCGTGAGCCCAAGGACACCAGAGGCCCCCTTGGCTCGCCGCGGACCTCGGCCGAGGCATCAGCCATGCTCCTGCAGCGACTGGGGCATGGCATCGACCAAGGTGGCGATGCGATCACGCAGTCGCCGATACGCCTCCAGATCGGGGGGCGTCGTCGCCTCCACGGTCGGACCGCCGCCCGGCGAGGGCATGTCCCAGTGGATCACGGTGGTGCCGTTGGCAAACGCCGGACAGTGTTGCCTCGCTCGATCGCCGATCGTCACGACACAATCGAAGCTCATGTCTCCCAGCTCGCGGATCGTCTTGGCGCGGCATCCGCTGATGTCAATACCCACCTCGGCCATCGCCGCCACCGCCAGCACGTCAACACCGCAGACGTCGACCCCGGCGCTGCAGGCTTCCAACTGATCCGCCCGACGGGCGCGCGCCAGGGCCTCGGCCATCTGACTGCAACACGAGTTGCCGTCACCGAGAAAGAGCACCTTGAGCGCAGTATTCTCTGGCATTGTCGCTCCTTGAGCCTCCCCCCCTGATTCCTCTTCCAATGCGTACCGAGGGTGTTTTTAACCCGTTGGGCCGGCGTTTACAAGGAAGAACTTGACAAACCCTCAAACCCCCGATAGCAACGGGCCGAAACAGACCTCCGGGCGTTTGAACAGGGTCGATGACGTGACGGAAGAAGGCAACATGCATCCGGCGGGGCTTGTCGCCGACCAGCCCGGCTCACTGGGGCGTCTCTGGCGGCTCCAAGCCCTGGTGCTCGGCGTCGTCGTGCTGATTGTCTTCGTCGCCGTGTACTTCCGCCAGGCCGGGACCTTGGTATTGCGCGAGCAGACTATTGGCGCCGGCGGTTACCGCCTGCGGTTTCCCGCGAACCCGACGGAATTGTGCCGGATCAGCACAACCCCCGATGGGCCGATGAGGTTTTTCCTCATCCAGCGGCAGGACCGACGGCTGTACTGCTCGGCCGGCTACGGAGATCGACCCGCAGCCGGCGACGCGGAGGCCTTTATCGAGGCCATGTGCCAGAACCTGGTGGAAGGCACCGGGGGCACGGTGGAGTCCGAAACGCGATTTCATCTGGCGGGGCATCCGGCCCGGCGTCTACACATCGCCGCGGACCGCGATATCGTCATCGATGTGCTGTTGGTTCTCGCCGACCAGCGCCTGTATGAGGTCCTGGTCGCCACCCACCGTCACAGACCCCAGCCGGCACTCGCCCAGGCGATTCTCGACTCCTTTCAGATCGTCGAACCGGCCTCTGCGCAGAGCAC
>DSDH01000323.1 GCA_011055475.1 Phycisphaerales bacterium
CAAGGAACACAACCCCGGTCAGCTTCCGGAAGACCAGGCGATCCTGCTGGCCCGCTATATGACCGCGCGGCTGGGGGCGTACCACGTGGCGTGGTTCCTGCCCGGCGACGGCAACTACTCCGGAGACAATGCCCAGCGGTGGAAGCGCATCGGCCGGGCCGTTTTCGATCGGCCGGGACATGCCCCGGTGACGCTTCACCCGCAAGGTATGCAGTGGCCATGGGACGTGTTCATCGGCGAGAAATGGGTCAGTTTCTTCGGCTACCAAAGCGGACACGGGGATGATGGCCGGACCCTGCAATGGATCTATGCCGGACCACCGGCCACGAAGTGGAACGTGCAACCCGCACGGCCGGTCATCAATCTGGAGCCGCCTTACGAGGATCACATCGCCTATCAGTCGCGTCAGCGCCATACGGCCTACACCGTGCGTCGCGCGGTGTACTGGAGCCTCTTGAACGCGCCGACGGCCGGGTCGTCTTACGGGGCCCACGGGGTATGGAGCTGGGAGACGGCGCCCAACACGCCCCAGGAGCACGGCGGCACGGGCGTGGCCCAGCCGTGGCACGTGGCGATGGCGCTACCGGGCAGCACGCATCTGAGGCACATGGCGGCGCTGTTCACGTCGATCCGCTGGTGGGAGCTGCGGCCCGATCCGTCGCTGGCCCATCGGGTCGACCAGGCCCCCTCGGCCGACGATCCGGCCCGGCACGTCTCGGCCGCACGACCCGCCGACGGCCGCCAGGCGGTTGTATATGTGCCCGTGGGCGGCAAGATCGCGATCGCGCCGGGCGTGCTGAAAGACGGCCTGAAGGCCCAATGGTACGATCCGCGCAGCGGGGCCGCGCGCCCGGCCGGGCCCACGGCGGAAGGTCGCTACCGAACCCCCGATGACAAGGATTGGGTCCTGGTGCTTAAATAGCGTCCCCCGCATCCGGAGGTGAGAGTCCTTGAAGCCCGCATCGAGTTCCCATCGGGCCTGTCAAGAGGAGGAGCCGCCGGAGGTCACCTCATGTGGCCTCGGCGGCTCGTAACCCCACGGGAGGGTAGATTCGGCAACGTGCCCCGTGGAGGGAGGGGGTATTTTTGTTATTGCCTCCGTGCGACTACCGGTTGAATTCGTCGAAGGTCTCTTCGTCGCTCAGCGGAATCTGCCGCGCCGGGGCGCGGGCCGGCTCCTGCGAGCCCGAGCCCTTGGCGATCTGGTGGAACGCGTGATCCGACGCCGAGAGCTTCTGTTTCGGCCTGGATGTCGAGCGGCCTGACGCCGATCCACCGTGCGCGGTCGATCCCACGCCCGAACCGCCGACCATCGCCGACAACTCGCCCACGACTCGGTTGAGTTCCTCGGCCTGGGCGTTGAGCTCCTCGGCGGCGCTGGCGCTTTCCTCGGCGTTGGCCGCATTGGCCTGGGTCACCTTGTCCATCTGGCCGACCGCCTGATTCACCTGCTCGATGCCCTGCGACTGCTCGCGGCTGGCCGCGGCGATCTCACCGATCAAGTCGCTGGTCTTGCTGACGCTGGCGACGATCTCGTTGAGCACGCCGGAGACCTCGTCGGCCAGTTGCACCCCGTTTTGGGCGTTCTTGACCGAGCCCTCGATCATCTCGCTGGTGTTCTTGGCCGCTTCGGCGCTTCGCATGGCCAGGTTGCGGACCTCCTCGGCGACCACGGCAAAACCCTTGCCGGCCTCGCCGGCCCGCGCGGCCTCGACCGCGGCGTTGAGGGCCAACAGATTCGTCTGGAAGGCGATCTCGTCGATGACCTTGATGATCTTGGCGGTCTCGTCGGAGCTTTTCTGGATTTCCTTGATGGCCTGGTTCATGCGGGCCATGGACTCGGCGCCGTTGTCGGCGGCCTTTTTGGCCTCCTCGCTGAGGACGTTGGCCTGCTGGGCGTTGTCGGCGTTCTGCCGGGTCTGGGAGGCCATCTCTTCCAGGCTGCTGCTGGTCTCTTCCAGACCGGC
>DSDH01000413.1 GCA_011055475.1 Phycisphaerales bacterium
CAACCCGGCAATTTGATCCAGGATGAACGTCTCGGAAAGGGCCGGAAACGAGTTCACCACGAACGCGATTCGCATGGTATTTTGGTCTGCCTTACGGTCCGCCTGTCGTCCGGTGTTCTGCCGCACTGTCCGCCGGCTCGACGACCCGAAGGTACTCGGCCTCATTGAAATGGGCGAAAACCTCCACGAAGCCGGTTCGCCCCGTCAGTGTATAGGCCCGGTACGCTCCCAGGTCGCGCGTATAACGCACGTAATCCTCGGCCTTCATACCCGTCCGATACAGCAGCAAAAGTTGGAGCTTGCGCCCGATTTCGGTATCGATCGGGCAATACACATGGGGCGGAACCATCCCCCACACCTCATAGCCCAGCACGTTCAGGGGCCGCGGGCGCCCCGGACCGCCCCGCTGTTTGATGGCTTCGACCAGAATCCGGTTGGCGGCCACGTGATCGGGATGAGGATCGGTACAGAACGGAACGAAGATCACACTCGGCCGCAGATGATCCAGCAAGGCCCGCATCCGCTCCACGACATCGTCCGTACACGCCAACCGGCCATCCGGTCGCCCCCAGAAGAGAACCTCCTCAAACCCCATGTGCTCGGCCACTTTCTCGGCCTCGCGTCGCCGCACAGCAGCGCGGTTATCGACGGGCACATCCGCCAGGGCCGCGGCCCCGCTGCCTTCGGTCAAGTACACGACGGACACAACGGCTCCCGCCTCACGATATCGTAAGAGGGTGCCGCCACAGCCAATGATTTCATCGTCCGGATGCGGGGCAAGCACCAGGACCGAGCCACCGGCCGTCTCTCGGACGTTCCACCGGCGCGGCTCATCCGGTTCGAAACCGGGATGCGATTCCAGCCAGCCGCGACACGCCTGCAAGCGGTCGCGTTAGGTTCGAGCGAAGGCGACGCAATGCTGCTTGATGTCACCGAAGACGTCCCGGCAATACCGCCCGTAAAAATCATCGGGCTTACGACACATTACGAGGTGGCCGGCCGCCCAACGTCTGGCCACGGCGGGAACACCCAGTAGGCATTCGACGCACCGGCCTATGCACCCCAGCCGGCCAAGGATCGGACCCGCGACGCCATACGGTTTCCAGAGGTCAATGCTCAGACCGACCTGCCGCAGCGTACAAAGGCGTTCGGATATGCCCGCCGGCCGGTTCCCATCATCGCAGCGCGAACCGGCATATCGCCCCGGCATCATGAGCAGCAGCCAGCCGCCCGGTCGCAAGGCCCTGGCGATCTCCTGCACCGCCCAGCGCCACCAACGATACGCGTGGAGGTCCGTCGCCACGACCAAATCCAAAGTGTCCTCCTGCCATTCGGCCGTGTCGATACTGTCGAGAAAGGACCACTCCACATCGGCCGGACCGACGTGATTCAGCGGCACATGGGCGACCGGCCCCACCACCGCCGCCCGTTTGATGGCCCCCCCAGAGAATACCCGATCCAGGCCCACCCGCCAAGCCCTGTGACGGGCCGTGCGACAACGGTCGGGTACACCAGGACGATCGAGATCGTCGCCCCGCGACCCACCGACGGTAGGCTGAAAGGAAGACGGCTTTGAAACCCGGTTTGTCAACGGTCGCCACTCCTGCGTTTGCCGCCAGAGGCGTTGGTCCCATAATACGGCACGAAGGCGGTCCACTCCGCGCCGCGGTTCTCTCGTATCGACCAAGCAGCGGTCGAGCTTTGCGCCGGGTCCGCCAAAGCGGCGGCTGCGGGCGCCGGCTTGCGTCCCTTGTACCCCGACACGCGAAAAACCGCAACCTGCACCTGACAGGGATCGTCTGGAGCCTTACAATACGCTCCGGTGGGCTTTCGAGCCGTAACGTGCACAAGAGGTCGCCCTATGGATCAATCGCGGTACGTCGGGGGCTGGACAAGGCGTTTGGCCCGGGTCTTGAGGATGCCCCATGACGCCTGGCAACGGGGCAAGGCGGCGTGGATCCG
>DSDH01000550.1 GCA_011055475.1 Phycisphaerales bacterium
TGACCGGGCGACACGCCCAGCCGCTTCTTGAACACACGTCCGAAGTAGGCCGTGGAGCGGAAGCCGACCAGTTCAGCGACCTGCCGCAGTTCCAGATCGGTCGTCTCCAGCAGCCGGCGGGCATGGCCCAGGCGAACTTGCAGGACGTATTCCATCGGGCTCAGGCCCCGCCTCTCACGGAATTGGTGGGCCACGCGGGACACGCTGAGCCGGGCCTCCCACGCCAAGTCGGCCAACCGGATAGGACGGTCGTAGTTGGCCTCTATGAAGGCCGCGACCCGGGCCATAGGATCGGGCGAAACCGCGGGGGGATGGACGTCCTCGGAACCATTGCCAGGCGGCTTCATCAGAAAACTCACTGGGAAATATGCGGAAAGGGCTCGTCAACCGGGGCCTGAACCAGCTCCACCAGAAAGGCCGATATCCGCTCGCAGACGAGATCGAGATAACGGCGGCCTCGCTCGGCGGATGCTCCGGCGGGGTCGCCGGCGGCGGCATGATCGTTGAGCCTGGCGAAATCCCGGCTGGTGGAGACCCACCCCTTTTCGAGGGCCTCGAAGCGGAAGGGGCGGGTTTTGCCATCGCCGGCGCGGTCCAACTCGACCAGGTCCGGATAAAGGGCCAAGGCGATGGAGGTCTCCATCTGTCCGGCGTGGTCATCCGGTCGGTCGAAAATGTCATCGTAGCGATCACGGCCAACAGTCCACCAGTCGCACAGGAAGACGAACACGTCCACGTCGCACTGAATCTGGCGGATCAACGGCCTGAAGGCGTTCCCGCCATGGCCATTGAGCAGGACGATCTTGCGGATGCCGTGATGCCGCAGCGAGACGATGACCTCGCGGACCAGGGCATCCAGCGTGGCCTGCGAGACGTGGATGGCCAAGGGAAAGGCCAACTGGTTGCAGTCCACGCCGAAGGGGATGGGGGGCAGGCAGATGACGCCCTCGCACAGGGACCAGGCCCGGTGACAACACTCGCGGGCCACCCACACCGTGTGCAGCAGGTCCTGGCCCTGGGGCAGGTGGCGGTTGTGTGCCTCGGTGGCCCCCAAGGGCAAGACGGCCACCTCGTAGTGGCGCGAGGCGACCCGGCCAAGGTTAGTCGTCGTCAGGTCCCATTCGTGAATCTCGAGAGGCTCGGACATGGCAGGCCCTCAGACCAGGGGAAGGCGGTCCCCTCTCCGTCGCCGCAGTGAACGCGGACCACACGGTATTCTAGGTGGCAGCCGAGCACCGAGCAAGACCAAGACGTCCTATAAAGGCGACGAAACGATCGGAATCCGCCCGTGGCGGGCCTGGCAGACCGTGACTCGGACACGGAAAAATTGAGAAAGAAATCTTGAGATCGGTCTTGACAGCCGATGGTAGGAGGGTTAGGATACGTAGTGGTGAGAAGTGAAGATACGAGGCGGGTTCGGCGTTATCCTGTGAGGTCTGCCATAATATTTGATTTATATCATCTTCTTCTCGAACCCTCCTTCCAAAACTTCACACCCGAGCGCACGTCAGAGCGGGCCGCCTGAGAGTGGCCGGAGGTGCATGACTCGTTGTGCAGGAGTGTGTCGAAGTTGAGTTTCTCGCATCCACAGAAGCCGTCTCCGCGCGTTTGGACTCAGGCAAATGGCGGGGTTTGCTCATCTACAAGTGTCTATGTAAGGCCACAGTGACCGAGTTTTCAGCACTAATAGCCCTAACATGACGGAGTGTGGCCGGAGGCGGCGCGGTGAGCAAACCTACAAAGAAAGGAGCGTTCGAGATGAAGAAGAAGAGAGGTTTCACCCTGATTGAGCTATTGGTCGTGATCGCGATCATAGCCATGTTGCTGGCGATCCTCATGCCGGCCTTGAACAAGGTCAAGAAGATCGCTCAGCGGGTCATCTGCGGCACGAACCTGAAGGGTCTGGGCACGGCCCAGAACGTGTACGCGAATGACTACGAGGACCAGTTCGCCA
>DSDH01000364.1 GCA_011055475.1 Phycisphaerales bacterium
ACCTGGGCCGGTCTGCATCGGTTCCTGACCGACCGGCCCTACCGCCGACAAAAGCTCAGCGACCTGTTCGTGCGGCCGATCCGGCTGTATTTCAGCCGTCCGCTCCGCGAACAGTGGATGCGGGAGATGGTCAAACAGGGCCGACGCAAGCACATCCTCACCGAGGAGGACGCCCGGACGATCCTGTCCCACCTCGACGAGCCTTACATCCAGCGGTACCTCATCAGCCTGGTCGTCCACCTGCTGACGCTACCGATCACGCAGATTGTATCCGTGGCTATCGCGTTGATTTATTACCTGACCCATCGCTCCGAGCCTAATGCCTGGGCCGTGGGGCTTGGTATTATCGGACTCTTTCAGGTGGTTCCCATCAGCCCCGGATCGTTCTGCAGGGGGTTGTATACGACTCTGCTGGCGATTCACGACCGCAACTTCAAGGACTACAACATCGCGCTGTTTTTGAGCTACTTCAAGTATGTCGGCTACCTGGCGTTTCCTATCCAGATGACGTATCGCTACCCGGCCCTGTCGCGGTTCATGGCCGGGCACTGGGCGACGGATGCGGCCCACATGGTGCCCGTCTTCGGCGAGCGGGGGGCCCTGTTCGAGCGTTGGGTGTTCTGCCTGTTCTATAACTGGCCGCTGACGCTGCGGCGACGGATGCGGACGCGGGCCGCCTTGCGGGCCACCCTCCCCTGGCGGCGTTGGCACATGCCCATCAGTGCCGTCCTGGTGGCGGCTTTGCTGGTCGGGGCCCACAACCTGGCCCTGCGGGCCGGGTTCGCCCCGGTACGCGAGAACCTCTACCTCGTGGGGACCCTGTGGCCGGCCGTACTAGCGGTCGGAATGGCCCTCGGATGCGGGGTGACGCTTCTGGCGGGGGGGCTTTCACTGGGCCGGCGCATCGCGGGGGCGGCGTTGACGGCCCTGGCGGCCTCGCTGATCTACAGCGCAGCGGCGGTCCTCGTGAACAGTGCCCACGGTGTCACATCAGGGCATATCCTCGTTGCCCTGGTCTGGCGGGCGTTCATTCTGACGCTTCTGGCCGTTGTTGGGGCGATGGTCACGGAACTGTTCTTGCCCGATCCGGCCTCGGCGAACCCCGGCGGCTCGCACACGTAAGGCACATTCCGAGCCCCCCATTGGTCGGGGCGGGGCCCCTGGGGGCGGCAGGGCCGATTCTCGGCACCCACCCCAACCGTGGCGGAGGACCCTGTTTTTTTCGGGCCGGCCCGGCTTGGGCTTGCCAATACGAACCGATTGTGCGAAAATGCAGTTGTTCTGTTCGATCCGGATCGATCTGTGAGCAGGAAAATGGATAACAGTTATAGTTCATTGTGCGACGACTTCTACGTCGATCTGCATATCAATACCGAGTTGGATCTGCCGACGCAGCGGGACACCGTGCTGAGCTTCTTCGACCGCATCCAGCGGCAGTTCCCGGGGCTGGGCAATTTCCATCGGCGGGACAGCGGGGACTTCTGCATCGAAGAGGAGCGGGAGGGCCAGAGGTATCGCTGGATTACGCTGGAATCCGACCGCATCTGCGTCAGTTGCGCTAATCCGGTGGTGATGGAGGACGCCTACCGGCTGCAGCGCCTGGTCGTAGAGCTCGCACCGTATATGCTGGGCGTCAATCATCTGGACATCGACTCGTTGGACGTGACGTTCACGATGGATTTCGACTTTCAGGGCAACCATGACGAGGTCATTGCCGAGGCGCTCTACAGCAATGGGCCCTTCGGCTCGCTGCTGGAGATCCCCCACGCCCGGCCGTTGGGCTTCCAGCCCAGCGCGGTGGTTTCGCTGAGCGACGATTGCTACCTGCAGGCGCGGATCGCCGTCGAGGCCCGCACCACGGTGTACGAGGTCCGCAGCGGCAAGTACAAGCCGGATGAGCCGATCAGCCTGTATTTCACGGTGCGGCGGTACCCCCGCCCGCACGA
>DSDH01000585.1 GCA_011055475.1 Phycisphaerales bacterium
ACAGCCCTCCTTGGCACGGCATTGCATCTCATCGAATGACCACGGCATGAGTCTATCGTGTAACGCCAATTGAAGCAATATACAACTCAAGAAAGAGCGGCCTTTTTCAACAGGCTGCTAGCACAACCGGTGCGTCGCTCCAACGAAAATACGCCCGATCCGGGGCGTCGCCGGCCGGGCCGCCCTATTGACGATTGAACGGATAATGCAACGGACACGTGGTACGCGTCATTCCTGCGAAAGCAGGAATCCACGACTGGTGCGTGCAGCGTGGGCCCCGGATCAGGTCCGGGGTGACAGGGACAGATGGCCTGGGTTTCATCGACCGTTCCAAATCCAATAGGATCCTCTGCAAAGGCGACGTGCCGACCCATCCGAAAATTGTTGGAAAAGGATGCGTAACACGGGGACGACCGCAGGACTCTGTATATCCGAAGACTTGCGATGTCGCGGCCCGGTCAGTCGGTTCCGTCGGGCCCAGGCGGGGCGGTTTTGCGGTCGCGTGTCGCGCGGGCCGAAGAAAGCGCCGAGGCGTGGGGTTGGATATGATCCGCACGGAGAATCCCCAGTCCCTCGCCCGCGGGTCTTCGGGCACGATGACGTGATTCGATGCCCTGGTCGCCGCCCAGAAAATAAACCATCCAACAGGGGCGGCCCAGGGCCTTGATCGAGGCGATACGTTCACGGGATGGATGCCACGGAGCGCATCACGCCCAAGGCGTTTCGAGGATACGAGCAAGGAGAACACCCATGTGCCACTCTTTCATTTTGCGCTCACCGGCGACCTTCCTTGTGGTGGCATTGTCGATGGCCCCGTGCGTCGCGTCGGTGGTGTACGTGGATGCCCGCGCCGGCGGCGCCAACGACGGCACCTCGTGGGCGGATGCCTACAACTGCCTCCAGGACGCCCTGATGCTGGCGGCCGAGGGCGACGAAATCCACGTGGCCCAGGGGTCTACAGGCCCGACCAGTTCATGTTGAGCGACCGGCCGGGTCTGGGGCGCGCCGAGACGTTTTCGTTGAAGAAGGGCGTGACCCTTCGCGGAGGGTATGCCGGCCTGGCCGGCCCCAATTCGAATGCCCGTGACGTCGCTCGATTCGAGACCATTCTGAGCGGCGACCTGGAGGCCAACGACCGCGGTGACTGGTACGATGAATCGCGCAACGACAACTGCTACCATGTCGTTACGGCCGCCGGGGCTCAGGGGATGCAGTTTGGTGCGATTCTGGATGGATTCACGGTGGCCGGCGGGCATGCATACGAGCATGATGGCGATGTGATGCACAGGCAATACGGCGGTGGGCTCCTAAGCTCGTATGCTCACGAACTTGGAATTCACAATTGCACCTTTCGAGACAACTTTGCGTAATGGAGGGGCGCCGGTATATATGACGAAGGCAGTGTTCAATGGCAGGTGACGGATTGCGTCTTCACAGCGAATTTATGCAGCGGCTCTGGGGGGCTCTCTGTCTGGATGCCGAGAGCATGCCCGAACACATTGCCCATTGCCTGGTGTATGATAACCTTGCCGAATGGGCCGGGGGAATGTACTTTGCCGAAGCGTATACCCGGGTGGTCCACTGTACGGTTGCGTTCAACGAGGCACGCGATCAGTGGGGAGGCGTTATGGATGGAGGCGGGGGTGTCCGCTTCTCATCCAGTATCTTCTGGGGCAACACCTGCGACCTTGACGACGTCCAGTGGGCCCAGATCGGCCGGGTCAATGAGAACACGCGCTTCGACTACTGTTGTGTCCAGGGCTGGACGGGCGGATTCACCGGCGTGGGAAACATCGATCAGCCGCCGCTCTTTGTAGATCCCCCGCACGGGGACTTCCACGTCAAGTCTCAGGCGGGGCGATGGGACACGGTGCGAGGCGCTTGGGTGCAGGATGAGGTCACCAGCCCCTGCATCGACGCCGGCGATCCGGCGACACCGATCATG
>DSDH01000670.1 GCA_011055475.1 Phycisphaerales bacterium
CGCAACGCGAGCAGGAGATCGTGCGGATCGCCCGGGCCGCGGGGATGCGGATTATCGGGCCCAACTGCATCGGCGTGATGTGCCCGGCGGCCAAGCTCAACGCCAGTTTCGGCGGCGATTTGCCCAAGGCCGGCAAGGTGGGTTACTTCTCCCAGTCCGGATCGATCCTGGCGGCGATGGTGGACATGGCCGGCACCACCGATATCGGCTTCAGCAAGCTTATCAGCATTGGCAACAAGGCCGACGTCGACGAATTGGACGTGATCCGCGCCTTGGGGGAGGACCCCGACACCAAGGTGATCGCCGGATACCTGGAGACGATCAGCGATGGGGACGCCTTCATCCGGCAGGCCGAGCGGATCAGCCGGCAAAAGCCGATCTTGCTGCTCAAGTCCGGCGTGACCGAGGCCGGGGCGCGGGCGGCCACGTCGCACACGGGCCGCCTGGCGGGTTCGGAAAACGCCTACGAGTGTGTTTTTGAGCGGGCCGGCGTGATCCGGTGCCCGTCGATCAAGGCCCAGTTCGACTACGCCCGCGCGTTTGCCTACGATCCGGTGCCGGCCGGGCCTCGCGTGGCGGTCATCGCCAACGCGGGCGGCGCGGGGATCATGGCGACGGACGCCTTGGAGCGCGAGGGGCTGACCCTGGCCGAGTTCACCGAGGCGACGCAAAAGAAGCTCGCCGACGCCCAGGAGTTGGCCGGCGTGGCCAGCGTGAACAATCCCGTCGACCTGCTGGGCGACGCCTTGGCCTCGCGCTACGAATCCGCTCTACGGGCGGCGTTGGATGATGCGAACGTGGACAGCGTGCTGGTCCTGCTCAGCCCCCACGCGATGACCGAAACGGTGGAGACGGCTCATGCGGTGGTCCGCGTGGCCCAGGAGCGACCGGACAAACCCGTGTTGGCGTGCTTCCTGGGGGCGCGACGCGTATCCGAAGCGACCGAGGTGCTGCGCCGCGGACGCATCCCGCAATACGACTCGCCCGAAGGAGCCGTCGCGGCGCTGCGGGTGATGGTCCGGTACGCCCAATGGCGCAGCCGGCCCAAGCGCGTCGTCAAGCTCTTCAGCGTCAACCGGCACAAGGTCGAACGCATCATCGACCGCCGCCTTCGCAAGGATCGCTACGCCGAGTTGGGCGAAGCCGAGACCAAGGACATTCTGGAGGCCTACGGCTTCGTCGCGCCCCGCCATGAAATCGCCACGACCGCCGAGCAGGCGGTCAACATCGCCCGGCAGATCGGTTACCCCGTGGTCCTGAAGATCTGGTCGCCGGACATCGTGCATAAGACCGAGGTCGGCGGCGTCAAGCTCGATCTGCGGACCGATCAGGAGGTGATGGACGCCTTCGATCTGATGATGTATCGCATTCCCAAACGGGTCCCTGAGGCGGATATCCTGGGCATCAGCGTCGAGGAGATGGTCGACCGCGGCCAGGAGGTGATCCTGGGCATGAACCGCGATCCGCGGTTCGGGCCGCTGATGATGTTCGGCATGGGCGGCAAGCTCGTCGAGGTGCTCGAGGACGTGGTGTTCTATCCGGCTCCCTTGACGGCCCTGGAGGCCAAGGAGATGCTGGTGCGCACCAAGACGTATGACCTCTTGTGCGGGGCGAGAGGACAGGAAAAGGTCGATATCGACGTGATCGCCGAGGGCCTGCAGCGGCTGAGCCAGTTGGTGACCGAGTTCCCGCAGATCAAGGAAGTGGACATCAACCCCTACGTCGTCGGCCGCGAGGGCACCACGCCGATCGTCGTCGACGCGATGATGACCTTGGAAGGACCCTGACGGCCCACGTCATGGACTGGGAGGTGCCGGATGGAAGCGTTTGATTGGAAACAGAAATACGCGTCGATGATCGGGACGGCGGCGCAGGCCATGCAGGCGATCCGCCCGGGCAACAGCATCTTCATCGGGACGGGTTGCGCCCAGCCGCAGCATC
>DSDH01000370.1 GCA_011055475.1 Phycisphaerales bacterium
GCTTGAAGAACGGCAGCCGCGACCACCAGGATGACTGTTTTCGTTTGCGCTTGGCCAAGCGTCTCGACCTCGGTATCTTAGCTCGATGGCTGCGTCGGAGCGTTTTGGTCGGCCTTATACCAGACCCATCGGCGATTCGCAATCGCCCGCTGCAAAACACGCGGCCGCGCCGCCCGGCGGCCGGCCTTGCGGCCCTTTTCTAAAGGTTTTCGCCGGATCGCGGCGATTTGACAAGGAACGACAGCCGCTCCCTGAATCAGGACCCAAGGATGAACAAACAGACCGCCCAGACCCGACTCGCCAAGCTCCGTCGGCAACTCCGCCGGCAAGCCCTGGACGCCTTGATCGTCACCAGCCCGGCGAACGTCACCTACCTGACGGGGTTCCTGGGCGAGGACAGTTGGCTTCTCGTCGGCCCGAGGACGGTGCTGGTCACGGACAGCCGCTACATCGAGCAGGCCCAGGAGGAATGCGTCGGCGGCCAGATCCACCAGCGGACCGAGCCGATGATCCCCGCCGTCGCCGGGCTCCTGAACCGCTGGAAACAGGTCGCCACGGTCGGCATCGAGGATACCTGCACGATGGCCCAGTTCGGAGCGATCCGCAAGGCCCTCAAGAACAAGACGCTCAAGGCCGTCTGTTGCCCGGTGGGCCCGCTGCGGCAGATCAAGGACACCGACGAGGTCGACCAGGTTCGCCGGGCGGCCAGGGCCGGCTGGACCGCCCTGGCCCGAGCGCTGGCCCACCTGCGGCCCGGGCTGACCGAGGGTGAGCTGGCCGGCGAGCTGGAAAGCCAGATGCGACGCATGGGTCTGCGCCCCGCGTTCGACACGATCGTATGCTTCGGACCGAACGGGTCGCGAAACCACCACCAGCCCGGCTCCCGCAAGCTCCGTAAGGCCGATACGATCCTGATCGACTTCGGCGTGCGGCGCAACGGCTACTGCAGCGACACGACCCGCACGTTCGCCTTCGGCAGGGCCGGCGACGAGTTCGCCCGCGCCTACGAGGCGGTCCGGGTCGCTCAGCAGGCGGCCATCGAGCGGATTCGGCCGGGGGCCGCGCTCAAGACCATCGACGCCGCCGCCCGCGAGGCCATCGCCCAGCGGGGCTTCGAGCCGCATGGCCACGGCACGGGCCACGGACTGGGCCTGGCGGTCCACGAGGAGCCCTATTTGGCCAAGACCGCCAAGGGCCGCCTCCGGGTCGGACACCTGCTGACGGTCGAACCCGGCATCTACATCCCCGGCCGATTCGGCATCCGCATCGAGGACGATGTGCTCGTGACCGAATCGGGCCACACGGTCCTCACCCAGGACAAGCAGTTCGGCTTCAGCCGTCCCGAACTGTCGATTCTGTAGTCGGAAGGCACAGCCCCACCGGTGTATATGCTCAGGCCTGCCGTGGCCGCACGGACCAAAGCCGACATGCTCTTTTGACGCGCGCATCGGCGGGGGGTATAATCCAGGCGAGTTTCACGCCGAGCGGATTGGAGCACGCAATGGAAGTGGTCCTTGTTATCCTGGGTGTCGTCGTTGTCCTTGTGCTGCTGGCCATGGCGGGTCTGCTGTTGTGGCTGATCCGCGACCTGGCCGGCCAGCGGGAGGAAACCGTCCGCCAGAGCGCCGCCGTGGGCCTGCTGCAGCAGCAGTTGGAGGCGGTCCGTGCCTCGCAAGAGAAGACCAGCCAGGCCCTCGAAAGCGGCCTGAAGACCGGCCAGGAGAACCTGGGCCGTTATCTCCAGACCAGCCAGCAGACGCTCAATCAACTGCACGAGCAGATTGGCCGGCTCCGCGAATCGGGCCAGCAGATGCTTCAGCTCGGCGCCGA
Organism: Phycisphaerales bacterium; assembly: GCA_011055475.1. Classification (GTDB taxonomy): domain Bacteria; phylum Planctomycetota; class Phycisphaerae; order Sedimentisphaerales; family Anaerohalosphaeraceae; genus DSDH01. Next base: position 1,831 of record DSDH01000370.1, read on the forward strand.
TGTCCGCCGCCTTCAGGACATCCTCAAGAACCCCAAGCTCCGCGGCCAGATGGGCGAACGCTCGCTGGAAAACCTGCTGGCCGACATCCTGCCGCA
>DSDH01000583.1 GCA_011055475.1 Phycisphaerales bacterium
CGTGCGAGACGGGCGCCGCTGGGGCGGCGGCCTCGGCGCGGGCGATGGGCCGTTGCTGGTCGAAGGTCTTGATGATGTTGACCGCCTCGCGGAGGTTCACCGCCTTCCTGAACGGCACCGGATCCGTGGGCTTCTTGGAGACCGGTTTCTCCGCGGACGTAACCAGGATCGTCCGACAACCCGCCCGCTGACCGGCGGCGATGTCGCGATAGCTGTTGCCCAGCATCCACGACCGCTCCAGGTCCAGGTCCATCTCGTCGGCGGCCAGCAGGAGCATGCCCGGATTGGGCTTTCGCAGATCGCTGTCACGGCGGTATTCGGGCACGATGCCGTTGGGATGATAGGGGCAGTAATAGATCGCGTCCACACCGGCGCCCTCGCGGTGGAGCAGCTCGATGAGGCGGTCGTGGATCTCCGCCAGGCCCTCTTCGGTGACAATGCCCCGCGCGACCGCGGACTGGTTCGTGACGACGACGAGCCTGTAGCCGAGTCGGCGCAGCTCGATGAGCGTCTCGGCGGCATGCGGCAGCAAATGCACCTGGCCGGGGTTGTTGATATAGCCCGGGTCCTCGATGAGCGTATCGTCGCGATCCAGGAATATCGCCGGGTGGCTCATGATCGGGTCCTCGGTTCCATCCTCATTTCGGTTTAGGCGGGGCCGGTGCGTCGGAGAGGGATCGAATCTTGCGGATCGTGGCCGTGGAGCTCTTGCCGTCCACCAGCGGAGCCAGGACGACCCGCCCGCCGTAGGATTCGACGAAGGGCGCGCCGACGACCTGTTCCTTGGCCCAGTCGGCGCCCTTGATCAGTACATCGGGGCGAACGGCCTCGATCAAGGCCAGCGGGTCGGGCTCGTCGAAGATGACGATATAATCCACGGCCTCCAGCCCCGCCAGGACGGCGGCCCGGTCATGCTGGTTGTTGATGGGTCGGTCCGGTCCCTTGATCCGCCGGACGGAGCGGTCGCTGTTGAGGCCCAGCACGACGACGTCGCCGTGGTCCTTGCAGAATCTGAGGTACTCGATGTGCCCGCGGTGGAGCACGTCGAAGCAGCCGTTGGTGAAGACGATGCTCCGGCCCTGCTGACGGTGGAGGGCCAGCTCCTGCCGCAGGGCGTCCAGCGTGCGGATCTTGCCCCCTTTGCCGTGCTGCTCGGCGAGGATTTCGTTGATGATCTCGTCGACGGTGACGGTGGCGGTGCCGAACTTCTCCACCTCCAGGCCGCCGGCGATATTGGCCAGTTGCACGGCGATGCGCCAGTCGCAGCCGGCGGCGCGGGCCACGGCGAGCATGGCCAGCACCACGTCGCCGGCGCCCGTCACGTCGTAGACGCTGCGGGGGATCGTGCGGATGTGCTCGGCGAGGGTATCGGTCCGCACAAACGCGCCCTCTTTGTCGAGCGTGACCACCACGGTATCCACCTGCAACGACTCGCGCAGCAACGCCGCGGCGCGGGCGGTCTGTTCGAGCGAGTCGACGGGGAAGCCCACGGCGGCCGCCGCCTCGCGACGGTTGGGCGTAATCGCGGTCGCGCCGGCGTACCGCTGCAACGCCCCCGTGGCCGGCGGGTCCACCAGGACACTCTTGCCCGCCTCGCCGGCCAGGCGGATCATCTCGCGGCACACATCCTCGGTCAACAGGCCCTTGTTGTAGTCCTGCAAGCAGATGATATCGGCCTCGTCCAGACGACGCGCATACGCCGCCACGAGCCCCTGGCGGACATCCGGCCCCAGGGGCGCATCCGATTCTTCGTCGATGCGCAGCAACTGCTGGCGGTGTCGGTGCTGGGCCAGTCCGATGAGACGCTGTTTGCTGGTGGTGGGGCGATCCTCGACGGGCAACACATCCGTGGTATCGGCCCCGGCCTGGTTGAGCATGTCGAGCAGGCGACGCCCGTCGGCATCCTGGCCGACCACCCCCAGGC
>DSDH01000414.1 GCA_011055475.1 Phycisphaerales bacterium
ATTGGGATCGAGACCCTTGGTGACGGCGTGGCTGATGAGGGCGGATCGCTTCTCCTGGAGCAACTCGATCTGCCGCCGCTTCTTCTCAATCAGCGTATCGATCCGCGCCGTCTCGCGGTCAAGAAAGGCGGCGATGGCGCGTTGCTCGGAGAGAGTGGGGGTCGGCATCCTAAGTTCGGCAAGCTTTTCCCTCGTGAAGTGAGCAATCGTTGCCTTATTGCAGAGGGCATCAAACCAGCCTCTGCTACCAACCGTTTTCAGGGCATATTGAAGGAAGCGAACGTCAGCACCGTTGCCACGTACCCGATGCAAGGCATTCTGGATAATACAAGGGTCGGGTGCGGAATCCACAATACCTGCTCTCCCAGCTTCGCCGCCCTCACAAACAAGAAGGTCTCCGCTCTTTATGTTAAACTGCTTCAAATCAGTTGGGCTTGCCCACATTTCAGGCAAGTCCGAAGTGTCCACTTTCCCCCATAGAACGTGTAAAGCTTTTATGTATTGGACAGACACATCTAAGTCCGAATAAGGTTTATTCTGAAGCATCTTCCCAAGTTGAATCTCATATCGCCGTTTGACCGAAATCACCTCCCAATGCTCCGGCACGTCCCCAAGCCACGCCACACCCGACGGTTTGTACGACGGGTAGGCCGCCCGTTTGTGTTGAGTTGCTGGCCGGCTCATGACTTGTCCCCCTTGCCAGGCCCTTTTCCCCCGCCTTTAGTTCGGCTCTTCGGCGGCTTCTTGTTATTGGTGGGCTGCTTCTTGCGCCGCGTCTCCAGCATTTTCGCGGATGTCCGCAGGTCCTCGACATACCGGCTCTCGGCATCGGCTTCCGCCGCCAGCCGCCGCCGCTCGGCGAAGGCGTCGTACTGTTCCTGCGCCCAATCGAGAGCGACGTCATGGCTGACCGTTCCGGGGCCGATGAGCACGGGCAATTCGGTGTCGCGCAGGAACTTGTCGAGGAATGCCTCCCAGTCGCTCATCCGGATGTCCTGCCGCCGCTGGGCGCGGAACTCTGCCTGGTCCAGAAACATCACGGTGATGCGGTTGAGGGTGTCGATCTCTTTGGCGTCGAGGTAGTTCTTGGCCGTGCCCACGTCGCGTTTGATCACCCGGCCGCCTTTCCACGCGGTCAGACCCATGTTGGCCTTGCCTGCGTCCGCGCGCCGTCGGACGATCTCCGCCGCCGTCATGCCGGTGGCGGCATGGTGCATCTTGTTCTGCATGGTGGCGAAAAACCGCTGCGTTTCCTCCTCGCCCTCGCGGTAATCGCAGGCCAGAGCGAAGATCTCCCGGATGCGCTGGTAGACGCGCGCTTCACTGGCGCGAATCTCTCGGATGCGGGCAAGCAGTTCATCGAAATAGTCCACCAGCCCGCTGCCGCCCTTGAGCCGTTCGTCATCGAGCGTGAATCCCTTGACGATGTATTCACGAAGGCGGGCCGTGGCCCACTGGCGGAACCGGGTGGCGACGCCGGACTTGACCCGGTATCCCACCGCAATGATCATGTCCAGGTTGTAATAATCGAGCGGTCGCTTGACCGTCCGCGCGCCCTCCGGGCGAACTGTCAAGTATTTCTTGACGGTTGCCTCCGGGTCGAGTTCGCCCTCTTCATAAATATTTTGTATGTGCAGGCTTATGTTCTGCTTGGTGGTTTGATACAGCTCCGCCATCAGGTTCTGTGTCAACCAGACCGTCTCATCCTGCAGCCGCACCTCAAGGCGGGTCGCTCCGGAGTCGGCCTGGTAGATGACAATCTGGGAGTCACCGGGGGCGGGCAGGTTGTCGCTCATTCGGTCACCTCCGCGAGCATGTCCGCGATTTCCTTCTCGATCTTCTTGAGATCAGCCTCAATCTTTTCAAGCGGCCTTGGTGGGGTGTACTTGTAGAAATAGCGGTTGATGTTGATCTCATAGCCG
>DSDH01000031.1 GCA_011055475.1 Phycisphaerales bacterium
GAGGGTGAACGCATTGCGTTACTCGTTCAGGACGACCATGAGCGGCTGGAAACCTGCACGCTTTTGCGACGAGCCAACGTACCTTACCGAATCCTCCCCCTTCCGGGACATCGCAGCCTGATTGTTCCCGAAGTCCGGGCATCTCTGCACCCCGACCGTACCGCCGTCCCCGCAGACAACCCTTGAATCTGTCCGCGAGCCTCCACGTGGGGCGTTTATCCGATGCCGCAGTGCCAGATCATGAGGAGGAGACGAGCCTGTCACTGACACGACCCGGGACGCAACAGCCGGGATTTCCGCGTGCCCAACAGGGCTTGCCGTTTCTCGCACATTTTCAGGTGATCTTCCCTCCGGGCACCGCAATTCAATTGCCCATCGGGCTCGCCTTGGCCACAATGGATGCACGATAAACCTGGCTTGAGGGATTCGCCTTTGCGCGACCGACGAGGACCGGGAGGGTGGCGCTCAGGAAAGGACAGACCATGCATGGTTTGGCGGGTGCGCTGGTAGTGATCGCCATGGCTGGAGGGTTAACCGTCGAGCAGGACCGGCAACTCGGTGACCACGTGCGCCTTGTCGTCGGGCCGATGAACGGGGCCGTGATCGAGCAGGATGGCCGGCGCCTGGTGGTCTACGGGGCACCGGCGGACAAGGTGCGGACCGCCGAGAGGGTCCTGTTCACCCACGCACGGCGGGACGTCGCCGAGGCCGGGCGGGCCCTGGTGGAGCGCGGTGCCGTCGCCGTGGCGCCCGCGGCCGAAGAGGCGTTCTTCCACGAACCGCGACGGTTCTGGGAAGACTGGCCGCAGAAGCGATTCTATGACTTCGAACAGCAGACGACGAAGATCCTCACCGAGCCGATCCCGGTGGGGCGGACGGTCAAGGGCGGCGATGTGCTGGACTGGCGGGGCTTGGCGATTGAGGTGGTCGACACGCCCGGCTACACGCGCGGGGCGGTCTCGTATATCGTGACCGTGGATGGCGTGCGGTACGGATTCGTGGGCGATGTGATCTACGGCCAGGGGCACTTGCTGGACCTGTACAGCCTGCAGGATGCCGTGCCCGATGCACGGATCGGGCATTACCATGGCTGGGCCGGGCGGATGGGCGAACTCATCACAAGCCTGCGGACGTTGCGCTCGAAGGGTCTGGATGTGATGGTGCCGGCGCGGGGCCCGGTGATTCATCGACCGGTCGAGGCGATCGACACCCTGATCGCGAGACTGCAGGCGGTGTACCGCAATTACCTGTCGGTCAGCGCGGGACGGTGGTACTTCCGCGAGGGGTACGATACCCTGGCCCGGCGGGTTTTGGGCGAGGATCCCGATGTGCCGTGGATGGCGCAGGCCGAGCACGTGGCCAGGCCGCCCGCGTGGGTCGTCCCGATTCACAACTCACGCCTGCTGCTCGGCGAAAGCGGCCGGGGCTTCTTGATCGACTGCGGGGGCAAGGCGATCGTGGAGGAGGTGCGGCGGCTCAATGAAGGCGGAACGCTGCGCGGGCTCGATGGGTTGTTCATCACGCATTACCACTCGGACCACACGGACGCCGTGGAGGAGCTCTTGGAGCAGTTTGACGTGCCCGTGTACGCGGTGCGGCCGTTGGATGACATCCTGGCCAGGCCGGGCGCGTACCGCCTGCCCGTCATCGCGCGGCCGCCTCTGCGGAACCTGCGTATCGTGGATGATGGCCACGGGATGCCGTGGGACGGACTGCGGTTGACGTTCCGCGATTTCCCGGGGCAGACGATCTACCACAGCGCCCTGCTGGCCGAGAGAAACGGCGAGCGGATCCTGTTCGTGGGGGACTCGTTCACGCCGACGGGGATGGACGACTACTGCCTGCAGAATCGTAACCTGCTGCATGAGGGCCTGGGGTACCTGTACTGCCTGGACGCGGTGCGCGGGTTGCCCGCGGGCA
>DSDH01000019.1 GCA_011055475.1 Phycisphaerales bacterium
AGCGCGAGATGTTCCGCGTGTTCAACATGGGGATCGGCTACGTGTTGATCGTGGCTCGGGACTTCGCCGATTCCATCGAGGACAAACTGCGCCGGGCCGGGGAACAGGTCTGGCGGATCGGGAAGGTCACGGGTGGAACAGGGAAGGTGATCTTGAAGTAGCCCTGAATGATGCACATCGGACCAGGACGGGGTGGGGGGCGAGCGAGGCTGTGGGGGCCGACCGATTTTGTCTTGGCCGCGGTGCTTTATGGGGTGTTGGCCATCGCTGTTTTTCTGCCGGTGCTCGGTCACGCCCAGCGACTGGAGTATCTGCCTGTAATCGCTTCCGTGGTCGGGGCGGCAGGGACCTTGGTGCTGAGCCGGCGGTGGATCGCCGCGTGGCCGGCGTCGTTTCTGGCCGGGGCGGTATACGGGTTCGGCCCGTTTGCCTTGGGCTTTCTGCGGTTTCACCCGGCGGCCTCTCTGGTTCCGGCGTTGGTGCCCTGGTTGTTCTGCCTGGCGGCCTTTCGGCACGGGCGGCGCCGTGGGTCCCTGCGGGATGGATTGTACGCCGGTGTGTTGGCGATCGTTCCGTTCGCGTTTGTCATAGCATTCTTTCAATGTTGCGCGGCGATGCGGTTCTGGCCGGTGCCCGCGGATCGGCTCGGGGCCCAGACCTGGGCGGGGCTGCTTGTGCCGCAAGCCGTGCCGGGCGTGGGTGTGCACCACGTGCCGCTGGTTTTGCTGGTGGTGGGCTTGGCGGTGCACGCCCTGGCCCGGCGAGCCGGGCCGTTGGTCGTGGTGGCGGTGAGCCTGGTCCTGGCGATGAGCCCGCCGGTGCTGCAGGTCAGCCCCGTGGTGTGGCTGGCCATCCCGACCGTGTACGCGGCGGTGCTGGTGGGCGTCGGGGCCCAGACGCTGGCTTGGGCGGGCCGAGCCGACGGCGGGGCGTTGGGCTTGGCCTTGGGCGCCGCCGGGGTACTGGCGGCCGTGACGGGGGTCTTGGGTCTGCGGTTTTCACCGTCGTCGGTCTACTTCGATGCGGCACGGCTGTACGGCTTGGCGGCGGTCATGAGTGCGGCGATTCTGTTCATCGGGCGGTCGGGCGCGCGGTGGCACGGCTTGCGGTGGGCGATCCTGATGGTCGTCCTGGGGCTGGACCTGATCCTTGGCGCCCGACTCCTCGTGTCACAGATGCGATAAACACCTGTGGGCCGCTCGCCGTGGTCCTACCGCCGCGCGGCCGGCGGACGGCGGATTGACGCCTTGCCCTTGCTCTTGGCCTTCGTCTTTGCCGACACGCCCAGCCCCGCGTTCTGAAGGACGCGCATGGCCTTCTTCACGTCGGCGACCTTGAGCACACCGGTGGTCTTTCCCCCGCGGGCCCCGGCGGTCACGTAGGCGTAGGCGATATTGATGTGCGCCTCCGAGAGCTTCTGCGTGACGGCCGCCAGCGCCCCCGGCTGGTTTGACAACGTCACACACAACACGTCGGTCTCGCTGTACTGCATGTTCAGCCGATCCAGAAGCGCGCGGATGCTGTCCGGCGAGGCCCCCACCAGCCGCATGACCCCGTGTTCGACCGAATCCATCATGGTCATCGCCATGAGGTTGATGTGGGCCTGGGCGAATTCGTTGAGCACCTTGGCCAGCACACCGGGCTTGTTGACCATGAAGACGGAGAACTGACGCTGGATCTGCATGTTCCATCCTTCCCCATTCCCGTCGCGGTCGATGGGCTTGGCCGGAGGCCTGTGCCTCAGGACACCGACAGGGCCTTCAGGGCCGCCTGTCGGTCCGCCGCGAACGTGAAGATCGTGTTCAGGTTCGTAATCTCGAACAGCCGCTCCAGTTCGCGCGCGACGCCGCTGATGACCAGCCGGCCCCCGCGCTTCCGCAGCCGTTTCCACAGATCGACCAACAGTCCGAGCATCGTTGA
>DSDH01000248.1 GCA_011055475.1 Phycisphaerales bacterium
GCGGCAGGAACGCGAAAGACAAAAGGATGAGACGCGCCGGGAGGACCAGCAGGTCAAGAAGGAACAACAGGGCCGTCAGGACGGCGACCGGCAAGAGGGGCAACAGCAGGACGAGGAACGCCGACGGATGGAACGGGGCGACTGGGTGAGCGACAAGGACGCCGACGACGAAAAAGCCCCGCGCTACAGCGGCATCGAGTCGTTCACATGGTCGCCGGTCGCTCAGGAGCTCCTGTTCGTCTCCGAGGGCGACATCTACCATTACGCCGTCGCCGATGGCACGATCCGGCGGCTCACGCGGACCCGCGCCCGGGAAAGCAGCGTGGACTGGTGGCCCGATGGTTCGGGTTATCACTTCCGGCGCGATGGAGCCCTGATGCGGGTGCTGTTCGGCAGTGACGTGGAGCGGCAGCTCGATCCGAAGTTCCCGCAGGATGACAGCCTGGCGACGTACGAAGTCAGTCCCGACGGCCACACGATCGCCTTTATTACCCAGAAGCAGACCAAGCCGCCGCAGAGCAGCAAGGTGGAGATCGCCAGCTATCGTGACCGGCTGATGAAGGCCCGCGAGGTCTCGCGGCAGGTGTCGGACGATCCCCTCGGTGAATACGACCTGCGGGTCTACCTCTATCGGCTCAGCGACAAGCCGGATGAGCAAGACAAGCTGACCGAGGTCTTCGTCGGCAAGAAGGTTCTGCCGGACGACGATGTGCGGGCGCTGACCTGGTCGCCGGATTCGCAACGGCTGGCCTTCATGGTGTTTGAGCAGGATTCGGCCCTGGTGACCATCTACCAGTCACGCCTGGATGGGCCGGATGAGCGGGACAAGCCCGTCGTGGATGCCGAGAAGAAAGACGCCGAAGCCCAAGAGGGCGACGGCGACAACGATGACGCCCAGAGCCCCGACCCGAACGAGACCTCGAAGGAGTCCGATGAGGCCGATCGTCTCAAGGCGCAGCCGATCTTCCGCTTCTATCACCACGGCGGACCGAACACGCCGCGTTTGATGACACTCTACTACCTCGCGGACAATCACCATCTGGTCTACCTCAGTGAGCAGACGGGGTTCCGGCACCTGCACGTCCTCGATCCGCTTTACGAGAGCACGCGGGCGCTGACGCGCGGTACGTTCGAGGTCTACCCGGTGGAGATCAGCAAGGACCGCGCGTGGGTCTTCGTACTGGCCACGAAGGAGGACCCGGCCTGTCTGGACGTGTACAAGGTCTCGACGCGTAACGGCCGGATGATCCGCCTGAGTCGCGATCGCGGAGTCCATACCGACCCCGCCGTCAGCCCCGACGGCACGACGCTGTTATGCAACCGCGCCAGCTACGAGACGCTGCGCGAGCTGGTGTTCATCGACGCGGGCGACAAGGAGGCAGCACCCCGTGAGCTGACCGATTCACATCCGGACGCGGCGCGCCAATTCGCCGAGCCCAAGCCGGAGTTCTTCGAGTATCGCAACCGGCACGGCCACCGGATCCGTGGCATGGGCTTCAAGCCCGATGACTGGTCGCCCCAAGACCGCCGGCCATGTCTGATCTACTTCTATGGCGGGCCCCTGGGCACGCGTAAGCAGGTCGTCGAGGCCTCGTACAGCGAGTATGTCTACGCGTTTCCCTACTACATGGCCAAGAAGCACGGCTACGTCGCCGTGGCCATCGACCCGCGGGGCAACAGCGGTTACGCCGGGGTGTTCGAGAAGGCCAATTATGGCCGGGTCGGCCAGCCGCAGGTGGAGGACATCGTCGACGGCGCCGATTACCTGGTCGCGCACTGGGGCGTGGACCCCGAGCGGGTGGCGATTCACGGCTGGAGCTTTGGCGGCTTCCAGACACAGATGTGCATGTACACCGAGCCCGACGTCTTCGCCGCGGGGATCGCCGGCGCCGGCCCCACCGAGTGGGAGAATTA
>DSDH01000480.1 GCA_011055475.1 Phycisphaerales bacterium
CCCACGATCAGCAGGTAACCGCCGTCACACCAACCCGGGGCCAGCTTCCGCGCCCAGGCGCCGTCGCATTCAAAGAGGCGATCCAGCGTGTAACGGTCGCCCGGAGCCTCGGCGTCGTCGCTGAACGGAGCGATCTCCACGTCGCCTCGCATGCGCTGGTTACGCCGTGTTCCACAGGCGTGGATGAACTGGCTCTTGGCCAGGCCCATCAGATTCCCCAGCAGGATGCGATCATCGTCATGGTAGGTCATGGCGAAGCTGGAGACCTCGAGCAATGCTCCTACTCGTTCGTAGTAACGATAGAGGTAGACACGATTCTCGCTGGCATCGGCGATCAGAATCTCCGCTCCGGACCCGCCCAGTACGTCCCGTACGACCAGATCATCCGTCCCGCTCAGCGTGCGGCCCGCGGGTAGCGGGCATCGCGTCCATTCCGTGCCGTCTCCCTCATAGATGATCAGGCGGTTGTTGGATACGTCGCCGACGATGATCTCGTCGTAGCTGTCGCCCACGACGTTGCCCACCGCCAGGAGATCGCCCGACCGGAAAAGGCTCGACCAGTGGTGGACCTCCCCGCGCGACACCTCGTGAATGTCGATCGTTCCATCGCCGTGGGCAATGACCAGCTCCTCTTCGGGCCAATTCGGGGTATGCAGCACGTCGCCGACGGCGACCGCATCTCCGGGTTGGTAGTCCGTATTGAAGCTGTAGGAGGAAAAACTGTCGCTGTCGCGGAAGTACTTGTACGTTGTCGCCCGCCCCAGAGAGGGTCCGGTGGAGTGGCCGTTGAGGACGACGATCTCATCCTCGGGGTGCGTGGCCGGGCCCGCATGACCCTGAACGTTGCCCACCACCATGGCGTCCTGTGGGTCCAGATCCGGATGGGGGATGGGGACCCCCTTGACCTCGTCGATGACCTCGCCGTTGAGGTCGTAGATGCAGATTCGATCCTCCTCCTCGTCGGCCACGAAGACTTCGTCGCGGTTGGGGCATCCGAACATGCTGCCGACGGCGATCCGATCGCTGGCGTCGAATGCCGTGGCCAGTACGGTGCCGGCTTCGTAGTAACCGAGAATGGTGCCGCGCGCCTTGGCCAGCTTGCCGATAGATCTGGACAGACCGCGCCACCCTGCTTCATCGGCGTGTCGCACGATGTTGCCGGGGCTTGTCACGATCAGGTAATCCGACGCTGCAAAGGCCTCGCTGACCAGGTCGCTCAACGTGGCGCTGCCGGCGGGCCGATGGGCCGTGGACGAACTGCCTCGCCCGGTGTCGTCTTCATAGATGAAGGAAACATCATCCTGCCCCATTGCGTAGTTCTCGAACCCCAGGTAGAGCACGGGGATGACGTCATAGGTGAACGTCCAGCGATGTCCGGGCGCGATCCGTTGCCCGCCGACCTTCTGCCACTGGACTCGGGTAGACCGCGTGGCGACGTCCGGCCAGAATCCCATGTCCCCCCCGGGATGCGGGAGCACCTGAAAGCCGGTGACGTTGTCGTCAAACCGCGTGAGGATGGCGTCACGTGAGCCGGCGTTGTAGAACTCCAGGGTGACCGAGAGCATGGACCCCTCCCGCACCACCTCGCGCGACGCGAGCTCCAGTTGCGCACGCCGCCTGCGGACGTGCACCCTATGGGTCGCGCTGAGCGGAATACAGCCTTCCATGTACAGCCGTATCTTGACGTCATAGTCCCCCACGGCCCAGCCGGTTATGGGAATCGCATGAATCATCGATTCGGCGTCCATCTCGACGTGGAGGGGCTCGCCCTCGACATACAACTCGATCCGATCCAGGGGGGTGCCCATCTCGATCACCTCGCCGAAGCGGACGACCTGTCGCCAAGGGGTCGCACTGGCGCGAACCCGCACCCACAGTGGACTTTCCTCTGCGGGAACGGTTGTGCCGTC
>DSDH01000485.1 GCA_011055475.1 Phycisphaerales bacterium
CGCGGTCCGCTGTTCATCGGGCACATCGGCCAGCAATTCCAGCACGCGGGCGTTGTTAAGCCGGTCGATCGTCGCACGATCCCGCCCCTTGGCCGCTCCGCAAAACCGAGCCGATTGCACGCCCGGCGCCCCATCGAGGGCGTCGATGGCCAGGCCCGAATCGTCGGCCAGCGTCCACAGGCCCGTCTGGGCGGCGTAGCCCAGGGCCTTTTTGCGGGCGTTTTCGGCAAAGGTCCGTCCATCCTCCTCGACCGTTCGCACATCCGGAAAGTCCGTCAGGCTCTTCCACGCCACGTCCACGCCCAGCATCGCCGACAGTTCGGCCAGCTTGCCCGGGTTCGTCGTCGCCAAGAGAATCGTCCGCATGGCCTCGTATCCCCGCATTCTTTTGTGGGTTTGACTCAGCCCTCGCAGGCCTGAATGCACCACGGTCCTTCTACCGTTTGAGCCGTTCGCCGGCAAGGATAAAGCCGCTGTCGGCTCGCTCGACGCGGCTCGAAGCATTGACACGCCGCCGCATACCGCGTAGAGTGGCGCGCAATCCCATCGACGAACGTACCGGCAGGCGCGGTGCGGGCCCCGATGGATACGTGCGGGTTTGTGTGGTCGCAGGAGGGCGGACCGGGACGATGTGGGAGCATTTTCACCATCTGGCGGATATCGGCGTCCGCGGCGTGGGCTCGACGTTGGAAGAGGCCTTCGCCGAGGGGGCCTACGCGCTGATGGCGGTCATTGCCTCGCCGCAGCGCGTGCGGCCGAAGGTGCCGGTGGACATCGCCTGCGAGGCCGAGTCGCCGGACCTGCTCTTCGCCGACTGGCTCAACGAGCTGATCTACGAGATGGAAACCCGCGGAATGCTCTTTTCGCGGTTCAAGGTCGCGATCCGGGGCGAGCATCTCGAGGGGCGGGCGTGGGGCGAGGCCGTCGACCCGGATCGGCACGAGCCTGCGGTCGCGGTCAAGGCCGCGACGTATATGGAATTGAAGGTGGAAAGACGGTCGGATGGCCTGTGGGTGGCCCAGTGCGTCGTGGACGTTTGAGCGCCCGGGAGGACTGCCGATGGATCGCAGCCGAGTCAAGCGAAGAGGCGAGTATATCTGGCAGATCGAGCGCGTTGGCTCAATGCGGGTGCCGGGCCGGATCTTCGCCTCCGAGACGCTCATCCAGGACATGGACGACATGGTTGCCCAGCAGGTGCAGAACGTCGCGACGCTGCCGGGCATCGTGGAGGCCTCGCTGGCCATGCCCGATGCCCACTGGGGTTACGGCTTCTGCATCGGGGGTGTGGCCGCGTTCGATCCGAAGCAAGGGGGGGTCGTCAGCGCCGGGGGCGTGGGGTTCGACATCGCCTGCGGCGTGCGGACGTGCCATACGGGTCTGACGATCGACGACGTCCGGCCCGTCCTGGAGCCTCTGGCCGAGGCCTTGTTCCGCAAGATCCCCGCCGGCGTGGGCAGCACCGGGGCGATCCACCTATCGGCGGGTCGGCTGGATGAGGTCTTGCAGGGTGGGGCCCGCTGGGCCGTCGAGCATGGTTACGGGCTGCCGGACGACCTGCGGTTCATCGAGGCCGGCGGGTGCATCCAGGGCGCCGACCCGACGCAGGTCTCCGACCACGCCAAGAACCGCCAGCGCGACCAGATGGGCACGCTTGGATCGGGCAACCACTACCTGGAAGTCCAGCAGGTCGTCGAGGTGTATGATCGCCAGGCAGCCGAGGCCTTCGGGTTGCGGGTCGGCGACGTCAAGATCAGTATCCACTGCGGGTCCCGCGGTCTGGGCCATCAGATCGGCACGGACTTTCTCAAGAAGATGGGCTCGGCCGCCAAGACGTTCGGGCTGGAACTGCCGGAGCGGGAATTGGCCTGCGCCCCCATCGAGTCGGACCTGGGGCAGAGTTA
>DSDH01000704.1 GCA_011055475.1 Phycisphaerales bacterium
CAAGAGCAAGGCCAGGGCGGCGCGGATCGCTCAAGCCGTCACGGGCCAGGCCTTGGCCACGGGACGACCGCCAAGGAAAAATCAAAAATCAAAAAGGAAAAAGCAAAGATGAAAAATCAAACATGTTTGCTCTTTGCTCTTTGCTTTTTGATATTCCTGCCCGGGTGCGAGAACAGCCAAGAGCGGATCGAGGCGTATCAGCAGTTGCTGACGCAGACGCAAACCATCAGCCAACAGGCGACGGCGGCGATTGATGAATTGCGACCCATCCTGGCTCAGGCCCGGGCCGGTCTGGCCGAGTATGACTTGTCGGCCGAACAGCGCGCGGCCCTGGAGGCTCGGATTGCCGAGCTCGAGGCCCGGCTTGATGAGGTGACCGCGTATAAAGACCAGGCGGACCGGGCTGCTGCGGCGATCCAGGTGAAGATTGCGGAGGTGCTCGCCAGCCCCTCGCCCGATTGGAGCGATGAGTTGGTAGTAATCGGTGAGACCGCCCGCCAGATCGGCATGCAGATTCCTGGCATCGCGGGCTGGTGGGTGACGCTTGCCGGAGCCCTGGCCGCCGGGATTGGGGGCGTGGTCGCCGGCCAGAAACGACAAGCTAAGAAAGATCAGCCGGTCGGCGAGGCGTTCAAGCAGGTGGTTCGCGGCGTGGATGCGGCTCTCAATGCGTTGGATGAGAGCGAGGCGACGGTGGTCAAGAACACGCTGAAGGTCACGCAGACTCCACAGACCCGGGACCTGGTCGATGAATTGAGAGTGCGGCAGATCGAATGATCCATATTCCAGCCACCTATGTCCAGGACGTTCATGTGTTGATCCAGGGCGACGACGTGGCCCAGGCTCGCGAGAAGGCCGGTCTGAGCCAGACCAGGTTGGCGGCGCTCTGTGGCTGGGCCCAGGCGTCGCAATCTCGGTTGGAGAGGCCGGGTGAACATCGTGTGGACTTGTATACGTATAGGCGGCTGCAAGTGGTGCTAAATCGTAGCCGATGATCCCCGACGCTCTCGCGTTGGTTTTCTCCTTTCCAGGGCCCCCTCTTGCCGGGGGCCCTTTTTTGGTGCAACACCTGGACCCCACAGACCATCGGAAGCTGCTGATTGTCCGGATGCGGACACCCCCCGGACACCATCCGGACAAAAGGGGACACCTCCGGGACATGGGCAAAAAAATTTTCCGCGTTCTTGGCCCCGCCAAGGCGGTTTTCACGCAAAATCCGTGTCCGGAACGTGTCCGCTTGCCCAAGGGTGGAAACGACTTGAAGGAGATTCGAACTACTTGAAGGAGATTCGTATGAGCAGCTACACCACAGTTGAGGCGGCGGCCAAGTTGGGAACACGGCCTTCTACTTTGCTGAATGCGATCTTTGACCGGCGCATTCCCGCGCCTCCCCAGCGGTTCGGCCGGGCCTACGTTTGGACCGATCTGGATATAGAGCAGGCCGCTCAGATACTGGGGCTTGCCCTTGGCGGAAACTGGGCGGACGATGACGATCCCGAAGTCTAGGGCTGTCAAGGGCGCATAGCGGGGGGTATCGCGGGGGGTATCGCGGGAAAACGCGCGCGGCATGGTATGCCGTCGCGATACCATTCCCGGCGGCCGTTGGCCCTGATGATGGCGGGACCATCCTCGCGATGGAGTCGGCCATTCCGATACCATTCTCGGTCGCCGTTCGCGCCGATGATGGCAGGACCGTCGTCACGATGGAGTTTCCCATCCCGATACCACGCTTGGTAGCCGCTGGGCCACTCCATTGCGGGGCCGTCGTCACGATGCGGGACACCATGACGGAACCATTCCCGGCGGCCATTGGCCCATTCGATGGCGGGTCCATCGTCCCTATGCCGACGCCCCTTCCGATACCATTCGCGCCCACCGTCCCGCCGTACGATCGCCGGTC
>DSDH01000270.1 GCA_011055475.1 Phycisphaerales bacterium
CATCCCGGGAGTGGTGCTGTCCGACGAGGAGGGCATCCTCGATGGCACACCGCAGACCGCTGGCGTGTTCCCGGTCCAGGTGCAGGTCACGGACAGCCACACCGAGTGGGCGCGGGCGGGCTATGCGTTGACAATTCATCCGGCGGTGACGCCCGTCTCGATTCTGACCGAGCAAACGCACCTGGCCCGGGTGGGGTCGGCCTATCACTGCGCGTTGTCGGCGACGGGGGGCTATCCGCCTTATCAATGGCGCATCGCCGATGGCGATCTGCCGGAAGGTCTGACGCTCAACCGGCAGACCGGCGTGATCGTCGGTACACCGAAGACGGCCGGGGTGCACGCGTTTGCCGTGTCCGTGGCCGACGCGGAAGGAACGGGGCCGGCCGAAGCGCGGTCGCTAAGCGTGGAAGTATTGACCTCACAGAACGTTCAGAAGCTGGTGGTGACGACGACGGCATTGCCGCTCTGGCTCGTGGGCCGGCCGACCGAGGTGGCGCTGTCCTGCGACGGCGGGGCCCGGCCTTATCGGTGGAGCGTCGATGGGGGTCTGCCGGAGGGGCTGTCGATCCAGGACGGTCGATTGACCGGGTCGGCCGCGGCCAGCGGGGATTTCGGGTTGACCCTGTACGTGACCGACGCCACCGGCCAGCGGGCCGAACAGACGGTGGTGCTGCGGATCCGGCGGATGGTGCCGCTGTGGCGGTTTGTGCTGGCGGCCGTGGGGCTGGCCCTGGCCCTGGCGATCATCCTCTGGCTGGCGCGGCTGGTCCGACGGGATCGACCCGCGCAGGATCAACCGCTGCGGATTCTGAGCCAGTCGATTCCCAACGCGCGGGCCTCGTGCGAGTACTCGGTGCAGTTGGCGTGCGCGGGGGGCGTGGGGCCCTATCGGTGGCGCGTGGTGGCCGGGGAGCTGCCCGACGGCCTGACGCTGGATGAGGATGGGCGCCTGCACGGAACACCGTTTACGAAGACCCGGGTGAACCAGACGATCAGCATGCCGTTCACTGTTGAGGTGCGCGACCAGCGGGGGCAATCGGCCCGGCAGGAGCTTTAGACTCAACCTCGCCGTGTGCGCCGACCCACGCGGGATGCGCCGCCCCGGCGCGGCGACCGGGACGGACGATCCAGCGTGTTGATCGGGCCTGTCACAGTCGGTTGCCCTGGAGCAGACTGGCCGTCAGATCACCGATCTTGCCGCGGTTGTGGCCCTGTTCGATCGCCTCGACGATCGCGGCTATCACTTTGGGCACGATGGCCGGATTGAAGCCCAGTGCCTGGGCCAGTCGCAGACACAGTTCCATTTCGTTTGCGTCGATGTTCCCATCGACGATCATCATGAAGACGCTGTCGACGAGCTGGAAGACCTTCTCCCTGTCGCTGCGCGGAACGACAAAGGCGTATTGCGCCGGGTTGCGGAATACGGCCTCGACGTCCTTGGCGGTCACGCCGAGCCGGCTGCAGATGCCGGCCAGCAGTTGCTTTTCGGACTCCTCGATCTTGCCGTCCGCGGCCATCATCGCGGCGACGTTTTTCAACGCGCTCATGCGCTCCTCGGCGGACAACTCCTCAAACCATTCCATACGTCACCTCGAATCAGAAGGGGTTTCTGTCTATCCGGCCTTCGCGGACCGGCCTTGTTCGTTCAGGCTCGGGCTTGCCCCGTCGCCTTCGCGACCACGGTCATGCCCGTCGCCTTGCCCCACATCACGGTTGCTCCAGTCGCCGCACGAGCGTGTCCACCATTTCCTGCAGGCGGTCGAGACGCGCCAGGGCGGCCTGTTTTTCCCGTTCGCTGCGCCACCAGAACTTCCTCTCCAGGGCCTGGTAGGCGGTGGTCAATTCACGCATCTGCTGCGAGAGGGCGCCGGCGAGCAGGAGCGACA
>DSDH01000196.1 GCA_011055475.1 Phycisphaerales bacterium
ACGCTGTGCAGCAGGATCGCCAGCAGTCCGAACCCGAGGCCGTAGGCCGCCGAGCAGACCGGCCGCCGCGCGGTCCGCAGGCACCGCACAAACGCCGCCCACACCAGCACGCCGAAGGCCGCCAGGGGCAGGAACCCCAGCAGGCCCGTCTCCTCCAGGGTCTGGGCGTACTCGTTCTCCGCATGGGCCGCCAGGGCCGGGATCGTGGACCGGTCAAACATGGGATAGACCACCGCGTGCGTGTCCAGTCCCGTGCCGATCCACGGGAACCGCGTCCAGGCCGAGCCGATGTCCTGGAGGATCTGCCAGCGACCGCTCTGGGCCCGCTCCAGGTCCCGCAGCGTCGCCAGGCGGTCGTACACCGCGTCAAACCCCACGTACAGCACGCACACGAACGCCCCGATGGCCAGGACGGCCATGATCCAGCCCCGGCCGCGGATCGAGCCGCGGGCCGTCAGCAGCACCGTCGTAAACGACGCCGCGATCAGGAGGGAGATCATCCCTCCGCGCGTCAGCGAGGCAAACACCGCCGCCACCGACAGGATGACCATGCCCGCGATCAACCACACCCACCGCCCTTGCGGCGAGGTCGCGTACTCGGCCACCGTGGTCATCGAGAACCGGCGGCCGGCAAACATCTCATGGAACCGGATGAACAGCAGGCCCAGCGCTGCGCCGATGGACAGGTTCATGAACTGCCCGAAGTGGCTGTGGTTGACGAAGGGCCCCGCGTGGGCCATCCCACGCGGGAGGGGCACCACCCAGTAGATCTTGTCGGCCTCGGTGATCATCTGCAACAGGGCCAGGACGGCCACCGCCGCCCCCACCCCGGTGATGACCGTCAACAATCGCTTGATCTGGGCCCTTGTGCGGAACGTCGCCAGCACCACCACAAACAGGCCGCCCATCGCCAAGACCAGCCGAAGCCCATGCACCGTGGCGTAGGGATAAAACGACAGGACCATCCTGTTGGCATCGGCAAGCGGCGTCTGCTCGGCCAACCGGCCCAGCAGGCCCTGCTTGACCCGCACCGTCTCCGGCGAGAGCAATCCGGCCAGGGAGCGTGGAAGCGGGATCAGTTGCAGGAGGATCACACCCACGAAGAACCCCATCAGCACCATCGCCCAGCGCCCGGGGATCGGCCCCGCCGCCCCCACGATCAGCAGCCGAGCGGCGACCAGCCCCAGCAGGATCGCAACCGCCACGAGGAGGATCAGCTCGCTGCCGGGGCGCACCACCCCGAAGGCCAGCGGCATGAACGCCAGCAGGGCATACAGGATCCCCTCGACAGCTATATCCAGCGTGTGTGAAGGGCTCTCCTCAGGGGTCCCCAAGGCTCCTCTCCTCTCTACCTCTTGCTCTCCAGATGCTCGGGCTTGTGATCCGGCCGGTCGGCGACCGAGACGATCATCCGCCCCCGTCGGGGGGCCATGACCTGTCGCGGATGGGTGACCATGAGACGTTCGGCCATGGCGAGCCCGCAATTGCGGACTACGGCCCGCCAACAGTCCGTCATGTGGGGCGGCCGGTGTGTGGCATGGTGGGCATCGGAGGCGATGGCAAAGACCCGCCCCTCACTGACCAGCCGCCAGGCCCACTCCATCGGCCCCGGTCCCCACGCCCCCAACAAACTCGAGGCGGTCACCTGCAACCGGGCGCCCGTGTTAATCCATTCGCCCAGCAGGCTCCAACCGTGGGGCGTGCCCACGTAACCCAGCCGCTCGGCATGTGCAATCAATGGCCGAATGCGCTTACCTACCAGGCGGACAATCAGAGGCCGGATGTCGATGGCCACCTCACCGGGCAGCTCGATGAGTAGATACCGACCCCGATCGGCCAGCGTCAGCAGCTCACCCCGCTCCAGGAAGCC
>DSDH01000675.1 GCA_011055475.1 Phycisphaerales bacterium
GAACCACCGATTGGGCCCTGGCGGATCAGAGCGACCTGGTGATCATCACCAGCGGCATGCCGCGGAAGGCGGGGATGAGCCGCGATGATCTGTTGGCGAAGAACACGGCGGTTGTGCAGTCGGTCAGTGCGGAGGTGCGGCGACGGTGTCCGGAGGCGGTCGTGATCGTCGTGTGCAACCCGCTGGATGCGATGGTGTACACCGCGGCGAAGGTGACGGGCTTCGCGGTGGCGCGGGTGCTGGGCATGGCCGGGGCCCTGGATGCGGCGCGGTACGCGTATTTCATCGCCGAAGAACTGGGCGTCTGGGTCGGCGACGTGCACGCGGTCCTGATGGGCGGTCACGGCGACGACATGGTGCCGCTGCCCCGATACACGTCGGTGTCGGGCGTTCCGGTGACGGAGCTGATGGAACCGGTGCGGATCGCGGCGATCATCGCGCGGACCCGCAGAGGAGGCATGGAGATCGTGGAGCTGTTGGGCACCAGCGCGTACTATGCCCCGGCGGCGGGGGCGGTGCGTATGGCCGAGGCGATTCTGGCGGATCGCAAGGCCGTGATGTGCTGTTCGGCGTGGTGCGAGGCCGAATACGATGTGGGCGGAGCGTTCGTCGGCGTGCCGGTGGTCCTCGGGGCGGCCGGGGTCGAACGGATCATTGAGTTGGAGCTTCACCCGGCCGAACGGGAGGCCTTCGCCACGTCGGCGGCGCACGTCAAGGCCCTCACGGCCAAGGTGGATGCGTTGCTGGCGGCCGACAAAGACTGAGCCGCGCGTCAGCCTGTGGATCCCGGCTCGGGCGGTCCGATCATCTCCCCGCGTGCCAACTCCTTGTTGAACAGCCGCAACTGCACGTCGATGGCCCCGATCGCCCAGTCGATGTAGTGCAGCTTGTGGGCGGGATGGTGATGGGCTTCGTCCATCAGACCCTTGCGCACGGCGTCGAGAAACCGGCTGCGGGTGCGCCGGCTCAGCGGCGTGGGGTCGAAACACCATTCCTTGATCTGTTCATACTGTCGTCGCAGGCGGCGGCTTTGGGCCAGTTGGGCGGCCGTCAGATAGTCGCCGGGGTTGTAGGCCAGTTGCAGGCCCTTCAGGGCCATGATCAGGGGTTCATAGTTGGCCCGGCGCTCGAGGCGGATGAATTTGTACTGCTGCACGCTGGTGACCATGTGGGTCGGCGACTTGGTGAACTCATCGGGGGGCATGAAGGCGTGTCGGAGGCTGCGTCGGGCGAAGACGAATTCCTCGCCGCAGACGTTCTGCCGGATTTCATCGTGGGCCACCCGGCTGATCCACAGTTTCCCGCGGACGCGCTGGCACGTGCCGCCGGCCAGTGCCAGGAGGCACTTGATGAACGCCGGCGGTAAGGTGCGCGGGGCGCGGCGCTGGCTCTTGCGGACCTGAAACGACAGATGCAGGCTGTGCGGTTGAACGGGATAGAAGTTCATGATCTCGTGGATGAGCTGATTGAGAATCCACGGATCGGCGGTGGCGGGTTTGGACAGTTCGGCGGCGATGTTCAGCCGCCCCGGCGCCAGCTCGAGGAATCCGCGACGGTGGGGGGTGGCCTCGCCGGAGTGATCGTCGATGTGGCCGCCGAGTTTCCACGTGAGCACGTTCAGCCCGAAATCGTAAAAGTACCGAAATCCGTCGAAGACCTCGTCGCTGGGGATCTGGTCTTTCTGCACGGCGCGAACGCCGAGGTTGCTCATTTCCAGCTCGGCGCCGAGGGGGACCAGACCCGGCTGCTGATTGGCGGCGATCCGCTCCAGATGGCTCTGCGCCAGGCGCGGGTCGTAGATGCTGTCGGCGGCGCGGATGGCGTATTTGACGTAGTCGATCAGGTCGAATTCACGGCC
>DSDH01000348.1 GCA_011055475.1 Phycisphaerales bacterium
AGGAGTTCAAGACGATCGACGCGTACGCCCAGACCAGCGGCCTCACCGCCCGACAGGCCGCCGTGGATCTCGTCTGGGCTCTGATCAACAGTGCGGAGTTCCAGTATCGGCACTGAAACCGAGGCCGGAGAAGACCCGGATAGTGAGGCACAAGACATGGGCAGGGAATTGAGACCCACCAGTCCGATCCTTTCGCAACGCGATGCGAGCGGCACGTGCATAGACAGTTCGCCTATCTCCCGGCGGGAGGCCTTGCGCTGGGGCGCTGTGGGGGCGGCGGGGGTGATGTTGGGCGGCCAGTACGCGACGTCCGCAGAGCCCCAGACCCGGGCGCCACGCCCGGCCAGAGCCAAAGCCGTCATCCAGATCTGGATGTGGGGAGGGCCGGCGCACCTGGACACCTTCGACCCCAAGCCTGATGCGGGCAGCGACTACTGCGGGCCCCTGAATCATCCGATCCCCACCAATGTCGACGGGATCATGATCGGCGAGCTGCTGCCCCTGCTGGCCAAGCAGGCCGACAAGTACTCCATCATCCGCAGCATGACCCACGGCATCAACGCCCATGAGACCGCCTCCTACCTGGTGCAGACCGGCCGAAAGCCCGGCGATGGACAGGTCTATCCCTGTGTGGGGGCGGTCGTCTCGCTCTTCAAGGGCTACGGCGCCGGGTACGAGGGGCTCATTCCGCCCTATATTGTCCTGACCACACCCCAGGGACGCTTCTCCGAGGCCGGGTTTCTCGGCTCACGATACAAACCGTTCGCCACGGGGGGCGATCCGGCGAGGACCCCGTTCGTGGTCGAGGGCGTCATCGCCCAAGGCATCACCGAGAAACGCCAGAAAAGCCGACGCGACCTCTTGCACCAGTTGGACGTCTTGCGACGAACGCTGAGCCAAGACCCCCAGATCCAGGCTCTGGAGCAGTGCGAAAAGCAGGCCTACGACCTGATCCTGGGCGATGCGGGCAAGGTGTTCGACCTGTCCGAGGAGAAAGATGAACTGCGGGACCAGTATGGCCGCAACACCTTTGGCCAATCGTGTCTGGCGGCCCGGCGGCTCGTCGAGCGGGGTGTGCCGTATGTCACCATCAACTACAAAGGCTGGGACACCCACAAGCAGCATTTCCAGACCATGCGCCGCAAGCTGCCGGAGATGGACAAGGGCATGGCGACTCTCCTGCAAGACCTCGCGGATCGCGGTCTGCTGGACAGCACGATCATCTGGTGGGGCGGCGAGTTCGGCCGAACCCCCAAGGTCGATTGGGAGCCGCCCTGGAACGGTGGTCGCAACCACTATGGCAAGGTCTTTTCCGTGGTCGTCGCCGGCGGCGGGTTCAAGGGCGGACGCGTCGTCGGCGCGTCCGATGAAAAGGGAGAGACGGTCAAGGACCGACCCGTCTACCCCGTTGACCTGATCGCCAGCATTTACGAACTGCTCGGCATCGATCCGGCCGGCACCCTTCCGCATCCGCAGGGGCTCGCCGTTCGCGTGACCCCCTCGGCCGCAGACGGCGCGGACATGGGCGGGCGACTCAAAGAGATCATGTAGCACGATCGAGGAAGCACATGGAATCACTCCGAGGACATGCGATCCTGTGGGCGGCGATGCTCCTGGCGATTGGCTCCCGAACGCCGGCGCAGCGCGCCCCGCACATCGGCTACATCTACCCTGCCGGTGCGCGACAAGGCACGACGCTTCGGGCGAGCATGGCCGGTCAGTACCTCGACGGCGCCGCCTCGGTCGTGGTCTCCGGGGAGGGCATTCAGGCACGCGTGATCGAGCATATCAAGCCGCTCAACGGCAAGGAGATTGCCCTGCTCAGGGACCGGTTGGCCGAATTGCAGGCGCTGCTCAA
>DSDH01000438.1 GCA_011055475.1 Phycisphaerales bacterium
CCATGGGGAAGTAGTGGCGGGCGTTATTGTAGGAAATGTCCTCGACCATGCGGCCCAGCAGGGCCATATCCCGCGGCAGCAGGCCCTTTTCGACGTCGTCGCCCAACAGGTTGCACAGGATCCGCCGGAAGTACTCATGCCGCGGGTACGACAGGAAGCTTCGCGAATCGGTCAGCATCCCCACGAACCGGCTCAGCAGCCCCATATTGGACAGGGCGTTCAACTGCCGGATCATGCCGTCCATCTGGTCCATGAACCACCAGCCCGAGCCGAACTGCATCTTGCCGGGCACGGAGCCATCCTGAAAGTTGCCGATCATCGTGGCCATGATCTCGTTGTCGCGGGGATGGAGGTTGTACAGGATCGTCTTGGGCAGTCTGCCCTGGGCGTCGAGCCGATCCAGGAAGCGGGCCAGCGGCTCGGCCGTCAGGTAGTCGCCGATGGAGTCGAAGCCGGTATCCGGGCCGACCCGCCGGAACATGCGGGTGTTGTTGTTGCGCATCGCGCCCAGGTGGAGCTGCTGGACCCAGCCCCGCTCGTGGTTCATCAGGGCCAGCTCCATCATCATCGCGCTCTTGAACTGCAGCAGGTCGCGGCCCCGCAGGTCGCGGCCGCTGCGAATCTGTGCGAACAGGCGTTCGATCTGGCCGGGGGTGTAGTCCTCGGCGACGGCGGCCTCCAGGCCGTGATCGCTCAGCCGACAGCCGTTTTCGTGGAAGTACGTGTGCCGCCGGCGCAGGGCCTCGATATACGCCTCGAAGGTCCCGATGTCCGTATCGGTCAGCTCGGCCAGCCGGTCGATCCAGGCGTTCAGGGCGACGGCGTTTTCGGCGGCCATGGCCTTGTCGGGCCGCCAGGCGGTGTGCACGCGGACCTCGAAGCCGTCGGCGCGGATCTTGCGGTGGTGCTCCAGGGTGTCCAGCGGGTCCTCGGTGGTGCACAGCAGCCGCACGTTCATCCGCCGCAGGAGGTTGCGGACGCCAAACTCGGGCGTGTTGAGCAGGGCGTTGCAGCGGTCGTAGATCTCGCGGGCCGTGTCCGGGCCGAGCAGCACGCCCGTGATGCCCAACGGGTTCTTCAGTTCGAGGTGGGTCCAGTGATACAGGGGGTTTCGCAGGCAGTAGGGCACCGTCTCGGCCCATTTTTGGAACTTCTCCCAGTCCGACGCGTCGCCGGTGCAATACCGTTCGGCCACGCCGTTGCTGCGCATCGCCCGCCACTTGTAGTGGTCGCCGGCCAGCCAGATCTGCGTGAGGGTCTCGAATTGGCGATCCGCCGCGATATCCGCGACCGGCAGGTGGCAGTGATAGTCGTAGATCGGCATCTTCGCGGCGTGCTCGTGGTAGAGCACCCGTGCGGTCTCCGTCTGCAGCAGGAAATCATCCGACATGAACTCCGGGCCCATGCAATCCCTTTCCGATGCCCCCGGGCGGGGGCGTTGCGATTCGAAAGGGGCATGGTAGCGAGCCCGCCCGCCGGCGTCAATCATGCCGTCGGCGGGGTCAAACCGTCGCCTTGGCGGGCATGTTTGGGCTTGCGGCCGGGCCGGCGGCGGCTATGATGAGGGCGATGAAGGTACGGGCGATCGTAACGGTGGCGGCGGGGGTGGTGTTTCTGGGGGCGATCCTTGCGCATATCGTGGTCAAGGTGACCCTGCGGCCCCGGCGGGGGGGCGATTTCGACGAGGTGTACTACGAATTCGAGGACCGTCATCCGGGGTACCGGCGATACGAGCGGGCCAGTCGAGTGACGTTCGCCATCGCCGTGGTGGCGGCGCTGGTCCTGTTCGTGGTCGGGTTTGTACTGTAGAGGCTTCCCGGTGGCGAGGGCAGGCTGGGGTCCGGGGGGGGCAGAC
>DSDH01000725.1 GCA_011055475.1 Phycisphaerales bacterium
GAACGGCGGCCGTGTGCTTTGTGCGGCCGGGACGTACCGGATTACCGCGCCGATCCTCCTGCGGTCCAATGTGGAGTTAGAGTTCGCTCAGGGCAACCGGGTCGTCGTGCCGGCCGATCATCAGTTTGAGGCACCCGCCAATCAGGTCACGATGTTCACCGACACGGTTCCGGTGTCGGCGCTCATCCGTAATGAGGGGGCGGGCGACTCCGGCGACGGGAACACCCGTGTCGTGATTCGCGGCATTCGCCTCGACGCCGGACAAGGCGTGGGCGATCCGGCCATCTACGCCACGGACATTCATCACATTGGGATTTTGCTGGATCAGTGCACGGATTCCCTCGTCGAGGACTGCATGGTCGAGGGCGTGGCCTACGCCACGACGATACCCGCTTACGCCCGAAATTACGGCGTGTGCCTGACGCGCTGCGAGAGGGTTCATGTCCATCGGTGCGAGGCCAACGAATGCGGGTATGAGGGGTTTAGTCTTCGAGGGACGAACGCCTACTGTACAGTCTCGAACTGTACGGGCGTCAAGAACCGTGTGCATCTCGCTCAAGCGGCGCGGTGGCACGGCGAGATCAATACCGGTGAAGGCCAGCACGATATCCTCTTTAGAGGTTTGCATTCCGCGCAGGCCAGGAGCACCGGCCAGTGGTCGGACGACGTGATTTTTCATGGGCGAATCGACGCACCCCTCTGGAACAGCAGCATTCAACGGTCTCACGTCAAGGCCGGATTGAGGGTCACGGGGCACATCTATGCCTGCTCGTTCATCAGCAATGTTTCGCCCAACATCGGCATCCACGGCAGCGCGGACGGCGAGACCGTTGAGCAGATCGTGCTCCAGGGAAATACCTGTGAAGCCCCGGATGGGGCCCCTGTCGAACCCGGCATCACGCTTCGAGCCGATACGAACGGGGCGGCGATCCGCAGGGTTCTACTTCAGGGCAATACGATTCGGTACGGCTGCGCGCGGCTGGAGATTGCCGCGAACGCCGACGGTACGGTCAGTCAAGTGACAATGCAGGGCAACAACTTCTTGGGAAAGAGTGGTGGTTTGCGGTATCCTGTTCACCTGTGGGTCCAGGGCAACGGCGATATCAGCGAGATTCTGATCGCCGGCAACTATCTGGCCACGAACGAAAAATTAGGTGATTGCCGATGCGTGAGCGCCGACCTGGCTTCGGGTTCGACGGGAAACATCAAGAAGATCCACATCGCCAATAATTATATGTATTCCACAAATGGCTTCCAGCTCTACACTGCGGCCGGTAGTGGATCTGTGACGGATGTATCCTTGATCGGCAATACTTTTGATCTCTACAGCAACCCGCTGAAGGGCGGCGCGAAACTCAATCGCGTGGCGATCCTCAACAACGTCATGCTTGCCGGTCAGACGCTGGTGAATGGGGCTATCGACGATATCCTGCTCCACGGCAACGTCCTCACCAATATGACGAACTTCTTCGTGAACAGTCCGACGAACCTGACCATCGGGGTCAATCCCTCCTGGAAGGGTGGCGTGGGCAAGAACGGTGCCTGGCGGCTCAAGCAAGACGATGCCGATGTAGACACGATGTACATTCAGAAGCTCATTAGCGACGCGTGGACCACGGCCGGTACGTTTGACGCCAGCCCCACGCCGTAGGAAGTTCACATGAACGAGACGTATTTCGCATATCCGATCAACGCGGACGTGCCGAAAGGCGCGCCCCGGCCGGACTGGGGTCTGCTGCCGCCGGACGACTGGGTCGGCTTCGGGCCAGACCGGCGGTTCGTCCTGCATGAGGACTGGTTTCACTGCGACACGGGCAACCGACCGGAGGGGCCCTACCTTCCATGGCGGCGGGAC
>DSDH01000522.1 GCA_011055475.1 Phycisphaerales bacterium
ATGAACAGCAGGACGGCGGCCCCGGCGACGCCGGCGTAGAGCAGGCCGATGGGCATCTCATCGCGGGCGTGCGGACTGCGGGTGGTGGCGGCCTGGTGCATTGAGCGCACGGCCCCGGCGATGAGCGGCAGGGCCAGGATCATGCCGGTCAGGGCCCCGCCGATGAGCATGCCGATGCCCACGGGGCGGAAGAGGTCCTTTTGCAGGTAGGCGCCTAGGCTGTCGCGGGCGATTTCGGGGGACTGGAGCTCGGCGGGCGTGGGCAGGGCACCGGCGGCGGCGAGGATCGGCGAGATGATCCAGTAGCAGACGAACCCCCCGATGACGAAGCTCACGCCGCCACGCCCCGCGATGAAGCCCACGCCCACCGTGAGCAGCGAGACGTACCAGACGCCGTTCATGTATTCGGGCAGGCCGAGCCAGGCGCCGACGTTGAGGTACTCGAAGTCGAAGAATCCCGCGCCTAGTTGCAGGGTGCCGCCGCGTTGGAGCAGGTTCACCGTCTGCACCGCCAGGTGCACCACGCCGGCCGACAGGGCGCCGAGCAACAGCAGGCGGGCCTTGCGCAGGCCGGCGCCGGGGGATTTGAGGATGGTCGCCACGGCCACGCCGCCGGGGTAGGTGAGCCGCTCGAAATCGATCATCTGCTTGCGCAGCGGGATGATGAAGGCGATGCCGAGGACGCCGCCGGCGATGCAGGCCAGCACCATGAGCGCGGCGTTGAATCGCGTCTGGCCCAGGATGAACAGGGCCGGGATGGTGAACATCAGCCCCGACGAGGCGCCGTTGACAGCGCTGGCGACGGTCTGGTTGATGTTGTTCTCGATGATGCTGTTGCGGCCCAGGAGCCCGCGGAGGATGCCGAAGCCCAGGATCGCCGCCAGCTCGGAGCCCTCGATGGAGAAGCCCAGGATCAGGCAGGCGTAGCCGATGCTCAGGGCGATGATCGTGCCCAGCCCGTAGCCGACGAGGATCGCGGTCATCGTCAGCTCGGGGTACGGTCCGCGGCGGAGGGGTCGGCCCTGGTTGTCGGTTTCGGTCGGGGTCGGCATGCGCATCCTATCGCTTGCGGGTGATTCCCATGCCCAGCCGCGGCAGGACCTCGCGGGCCTCGGCCGGTCCGTAGTTGAAGATCACAAAGCCCCCCGTATGGGCCTTGCGCGTGAGGGTGATCTGCTCGATGACCCGGGCCACGTCTGTCGGGTCCGGCCACGTGCTCAGTCCGATGCCGGGGTAACAGGGTACCTTGCCCGCCCAGTCGAGCTGGCGGGCGATGACCGATTCGAACAGGGCGTTGGAGGACGTGTAGTCCATCGGGCAGACGAAATCCAGGTAGCCCTTGTCGCACCAGAGCTTCCAGTCCTGGCCGATGCCGAAGCGGTCCACGGGCCAGTTGCGAAAGACCGCGGCGGAGATCTTGACGCCGGGACGGAGGCGTCGGGCCTGCTCGGCGACCTGGCGGACGATAGCGGTGATCTGCTCCTGTCGGAAGGCGTCCCATTTCTCCGCGAGGCCCTCGTCGCGGCGGACATCCTGCGGCCAGGTGGTGATCGCCTGGCCGATGGATTGCTCGAAGCGCCGTCGGCAGCCCGGGCAGAAGCACGCCTCGCGATGGGGGTAGCGGATGTAATCGAAATGCACGCCATCCACGTCGTACTTGCGGACGACCTCGAGCATGGCGTCGATCTCGAGCTGCCGGTTGGCCGGGTGCGAGGGGCAGAGCCAATCGCCGAGGGGATCGCCGTTGAAGTCCACCTGCGTGCGTTCGGTCTCTCGCATCTCCTTCTTGAACGCGGCGTCGGTCGGCCAGCCCATGTTGAAGTTGACCTTCCAGACGTGGCACTCGACGC
>DSDH01000719.1 GCA_011055475.1 Phycisphaerales bacterium
CCCCGCGTCAGCGCGACCGCCCGGAGCAGCGCCTGGCTGACGCCGTAGCGGACAGCGGTGTGGAGCGGGCGCTCGACTTGCTCGACGACGGTCTCGACCTCCCGCTCGTCGTGGCCCTGGCCCTGGCCCGACCGCCACATCCGGAGCGGGGCGGTGAGGAGTTCGCGCCGGGTCATGCCGGGTGGCGGGGGAAGCGGACGGGTGACCTGGACGACCTCGGTCAGGCGATCTACTTCCTCGGCCAGCGCGCGGAAAGTCGTGATCTCGCGCCCTTGCAGCCGTGGCGCGATGGTCTGTTCGACGGTGCGCATCCCGTCCTCGGCGCGGAAGACGGGATCGCGCCCGGCCTTGCCGCTGTAGGCCACGGCGACGCAGTCTCCCCAGGCCACGCGCCCGTCGTCCAGCATCAGGCCGACCGAGACCGCTTCGGCGACTTGGCGGACGCGGCGAAAACCGGGCGTCACCGGGACGGCGGTGTACCGCTCCGGTAGGGAGATGGATCTGGACTGCAGGGCGGCCAGATCCTCGCAATAGTACGCGCCGACGGCCGGCAGCGCCAGAACACGGGTGACACGGGCCATGCTACGGCGTGATGACGACCCGCACGTCGCCGCCGTACCCTTCGAGGCGGTCCATCACGCCGTTGACGACGGCGGCGTCGAGGGGCGCGGTCTCGGTGACGACGCTGGACAGGTCGAGCACGCCCCGCCGGGCGAGTTCGATCAGCGTCGGCAGCTCGTGGGCCAGGTGGTCGGCCGAGCCGATGATCGCCGCCTCCCGGCCGATCAGCTCGCGGTAGGCGTGGAACTCGGTCATCCGATCGCTCAGGCCGACCATCACCGCCCGCCCAAATACGGCCAGCGATGTGATGCACTGGCGCACGACCGCCGGCAGGCCGGTCAGGTCCAGCGCCACGTCCACGCCGCGGCCGCTCGTCAGGCGGAGGATCTCGTCCACCGGATCGCACTCGGCGGCGTTGATGGGGATAGCGCCGAACTGTTCGGCCATCTCGAGTTTGTGCGGGTTGATGTCCACCGCGTAGACGTCCAGTGCGCCGAACGCCCGCGCCAGTTGGACCGCCGACATGCCCAGCCCGCCGACGCCAAAGACAGCCACCGTGTCGCCGACCGTCACCCGGCCCTGGCGCAGGGCGTGGAAGGAGGTCGCCGACGAGCACATCATGATGGCGCCGTGCGTGAAGGGGATCTCGTCCGGCAGGCGGAAGACGCCCCGAGCCGGCAGAGCGATGTATTCGGCGTAGCCCCCATCCCGGTTTTTGCCCAACATCTGGCCCGAGGTGCAAAACTGCTCGCTGCCCCGGTTGCAGTACTCACAGTCGCCGCAGGTGACCATGTAGTGCAGACAGACCCGGTCGCCGGGGCGGACGGTGCGGACCTCTGCGCCGGCCTGTTCGACGACGCCGGCGACTTCGTGGCCCAGCGTCAGCGGCAGCGGGTAGACCGGCGAGACGCCGGCCCGATAGTGGGCGTCGGAGTGGCAGATGCCGGCCGCTTTGACCCGCACCAACACGTCGCGCGGGCCGATCTCTGGCGTGGGAATGTCCTGCATCTCCAGCGGTTGACCCACTTCGACGAGGCGAACGGCTTTCATAGTATACTCCTTTTGTAGGGCAGGTTTCCGTACTCCTTTTGTAGGGCAGGTTTCCGTACCCTCATTATATTCGACGCCGATGGAACATTAACGCCCTGGTTTCCGTACTCCTTTTGTAGGGCAGGTTTCCGTACCTGCCTCCTTTTGTAGGGCAGGTTTCCGTACCTGCCTCCTTTTGTAGGGCAGGTTTCCGTACCTGCCTCCTTTTGTAGGGCAGGTTTCCGTACCTGCCCCCTGCC
>DSDH01000659.1 GCA_011055475.1 Phycisphaerales bacterium
CATCGTGAAAATGCCGCTTCCGCGTGAAATGTTGTGTCGCGTATCCGTCTGTCCGAGTTGCCTCCCGGCCCTTCGTCTTATCCCCCTGGCTGCGAGTCTTGATGGCCATCGAATGCAGTTTAGTGACCCGACAATCCGGCTGTCAAGACGCAAGCCACGTTTTTACTCTTTCTTCCCGCAATTAGAGGGTGCAGGCCCGGCTGGCCGGATGGCATGGCGACGCCGCTTCTTGGTGGGTAACGGCACCCTCCGTCGGCGGCGCCCTTGCGCCGCAGGTGCGGTGGCGGCGTTGTGGGAGCGCCGTCGGCGCGGTATAGTGGGGCCGATGAAAACGCCGATGCGTCCCGGCGGATCGGGGACGTGGGGGCCAAGATGGGAGGAACGGTCATGATGCGCAGCGGGCTGTTGATGGGTGTGACACTGGTTGGCCTGGCGCAGGGCGCGACGAATCTGCTGGTTAATGAGGCGTTCGAACAGGGAGCGAATTCGCCGGCGGCGTGGCGGCTGGTCGGGCCGGGCGGCCAAGGGCGGAGCGAGGACGGTCGTCGCTGTTTGACGGTGACGGGGACCGGCGAGGATACGGCGTATTGGCGGCAGGAGGTGGACGGCCTGCACGCGGGTCGGGCCTATCGGCTGTCCTTTGTCGCACGGGCCACGGGCGCCGGTGGCTGCGTCGTCGCGGGGACGGGAGCGGTCAACCGGGACTTTCAGCCGGGCGGCGACTGGGGCGAACACAGCTACGTATTCACCCCGCCGAAGACACCCTCGGGATACGTGCGGCTGGGCCAGTGGCACCGCAACGACACAGTCTTCTTCGACCGTGTGCGTCTGACCGAGGTCGCGGCGGTCCACGTGACCCGCGGGGATATCACGCTGGGGGCCGGCGAGAGCCTCAAGGATGCCGTGTACGCGTTCGATCCCGTCTTCGATGATGAGGGCAGCAATCTGTCGCGGCCGCTGGTCGAGTTCACCTGCGGGTTCAACTCGAACCGCTGGACGCTTGAGCCCGGCACGCACATCGTTTACCGCCATCACGTTCCCGGCCGGTTGCAGACGGGAGCACAGGTGACGGTGCACGTGGGCTACCACATATCGGGCTCGTGCCTGGTGGAGGTCGGCGCCGATGGCGAGCGGTGGCAGACTATTGGGCGGCTGGACGGCCTCGGTCGCCAATCGTTCGACGTGCCGGCGTCGCTGTTGCCCGCCGAGGCCGTGTACGTGCGCCTGCGGGCCAGCACAACGCAGGATGACCAGGGGCGGCTTGGAGCCGGATCGTTCCAGGTATACGGCTATGCGTACCGGGCGGAGTTGAACGCGCCCCTGGCGACGATGTATGGGGCGACGCGGTTCGTAGAGGTTGAACAGGCGACGGATGGCGTCGAGGTGGAGGTCGCGTCCATCGGCACCGGCGATGGGGATCGAGGGCCGGCCGTGGAGCTGCGGGTGCGGAATCGGACGGAAGACTCGATGCGGCTTACGGGCCGGGCCTGGACGGTGCCGAGCGTTCGCAGAGAAGAGGCGGATCATTCGAACGGGGAGCCCACGCGTTTTACCGTCGGTGCGGCTGACACGGTGCCGATCCGGTTGGCCTATCGCGCCGAGGGCGCCGGCGAGCATACGCTGCATGTCGAGTTGCAGCAAGGCAACCGAGTGATCTATGCGGCACAGACCGCGATTTCCGTGACGCCGCTGGAGGACGCTTCATTCGGCTACATGGGGGATGACAGCGATCAGACCGCATGGTGGTGGTGCGAGGGGACGTACAAGGTTGGTCGCCAACGGCCGTCGCCGACGGGACCGGCTCGGCCCGTGCGGATCGCCGCATGCCGTGGCGAATACGAACCG
>DSDH01000365.1 GCA_011055475.1 Phycisphaerales bacterium
CCAGAGCACGCGGACAGCGGGGTCGGTGCAGGGCTCCCACTGAAACGTCACGGGGCTGTCGACCGATGCGCGATGCTGCGGATGGATGAAGACGGCCTGCTGCGTGGGCTGGTCCAGGAACTGCTGCGTTCCGGGCACACCGAACCAGACCATCGTCTGGTCCCAGCCGCCCCCGGCGTAGATGACCGTCACGCGGTACCAGCCGTCGCCGTGGAAGTCGTGCAGTGCCTCGGGCGCATCGAACTTGTGATGGTACTCCCAGTCCCACAAGTCCTCGTCCTCATCGTAGTCGTAGTCGCTCCAGGCCCCGGTCGATGGATTGTAGTAGTCTTCGAGGGGCAGAATCTCGAAGGTCCGACCGGCGGGTGTGAGAACCTCCACCCGTTGGACGGTCGCGTCGGTGTCGATCTCGAACCAGAATCCGTACGCCGTCTGCCAGCCCGATGCGGGCTGTTCGTGGTGCCATCGGGTCATTTCAATCTCGATGAAGAAGACATGGTCGGCCACGTCCCCGACGGTTGCCGCCGTCAAGAAGACAAGGAACACGCCACTTGCAAGAAATGAAGTCCTTCTAGACACAAAAATCCTCCTTCACGGTCCACCCTCGCTTCATCCGAAAACACACCTTAGTATAACCGGGAGTGCCGCAGCAGTCAACGCGGGCCTGCGGAGCGTATCCGCACGTGGGGGCCTGTGCAACGGCAGGGTAGCCGCCCTGGAAATCGAGGACTCGGCGAGAACTTCCTGTTGTCCGATAATCTTCAAGCGGACATGACGGTGAACGAGCCTGCGCCGGCTTGCTATTTACGAAATCTTCGTGTTGCCTCTAAAAGTTCTTGACATTCAGCCTTCATCCTGGTATCATGAGCATAACAATGAAAGACCCAGTCGGGTTCATGGGGGGAAATGAGATGAGCTGCCGGATAATCATAGATCATTGTTTTGGCGAGCGTTGTCTTGCCGCGAGGCCTCCGCCGGGGCCCGAAGGGAATCGTTTTCCGCTGTGCCAGGCCCGGCTTCGGGGCCGACGACGCAAAGACCCCGGTATCAGGCCTGTTACAGCGACTGGATCGTTCTGTCGGCAAGGGTGGTTCGTCGGGAAGATGAAGTGATGAAGAGGTTTGCCTTTGGGAGCAAGGTTTCGTAGGTTTTGTTGGCGGGTCGCCGGTTTTCGGCCGTTACGGGCAGTGCTCTTCGCCTCCTCCCGCTGTCCGTCGGCCGAGGTCGCGACCTGCGGCCTTGCGAGCCGGGTATGGCCCCGGTGCGGAGGCCTCGGCCGAGGCGACAGGTCGCCCGGTCATAAAGGAACTTACGCGGGGGGGCCTGGTAAGTTTCTTTCCCTTGGGGGGCCCTGTACGAGGGGATGCAGGGCCCTCTTTTTTGCGCGCTGATATACTCTACACATCGAGGAAGAGCGGGCGGATGTGGCGGTCGTAGAGGTTCTCCGTGACGTGGGGGGCGATGGCGTCGGCGTGCTTGTCGAGCGCGGCGAGGAATTGTGGGCCCATCTCGGCGGCGATCTTATAACTCAGGTGCAGCAACTGCCGCAGGTGGGGGTTAAAGGATGCACAGGCCCGGTCGTGCCGCAGGGCCGCCGCGAACGTGGGGCCATCCCACCGATCGACCTGGTCGGCGGGGGGCAGGCGATCCGCGTCGATGTCGATCACCGTGGCATAGGGGGCGCACAGCTCCTCATAGCGGTCCAGGGCCCGGCGATAGATCTCGCGGGCGATCTGCACGCCGTCGCGGCCGGCCAGGGCCAGACCGATCAGTTCTTCCAGCCAGGTCGTGCCGGCGGTCTTGAGGTGGACGCCCGCCTGATGCCGCGTCAGGGCGCGACGA
>DSDH01000232.1 GCA_011055475.1 Phycisphaerales bacterium
CAGCTTGATCCGCCCCTGCGACAGACCACCGACCGCCAGCACCGCGATCATGGCCAACAGAATCATCTTCTTAGTGTTCATTGTCGAATCTCCTTTCAGAATCGTTGTGTGTCAGTATCAGTTCATAGACCCTGCCGGGCTCGACCTTCAGCGGCTCGCGGTTCGGCTCGAACGAGCTGCTTGAGGGATTCGGCTGCGTCCAGAGCACGTAATCGCCCGGCGGCACGCCGTTGATCTCAAATGTCCCATCGGGCTTGATATACCCGGAGGACCCCCATGTTCCGACCTTCGCCCCTCCGGCGGCCTCCATCTCCAGGATGATGCTGCCGGTCACGCGACGCCCATCGGACCCGATGACCTCGCCCTTGACCGTCGAAGTGGCCACCATGACCAGCCGGACATCGCTGACCGGCGCCGGCCACATCTGGAGGATGTGGTTCGTCTGATACAGGTTCGCCGCCCGGCACCGCAGGCTGATGAAGCCCGGCGGGACCCGCTGAATCTCGAAGTGCCCCTCGCTATCCGTCACGGCGAACGGTGCCTCGCCGCAGGAATACCCGCGCCCATCGG
Source organism: Phycisphaerales bacterium (assembly GCA_011055475.1). GTDB lineage: Bacteria > Planctomycetota > Phycisphaerae > Sedimentisphaerales > Anaerohalosphaeraceae > DSDH01. Next base: position 571 of record DSDH01000232.1, read on the forward strand.
CCTGTGTGAAATCCCCGGCATGGACTTCCAGCCCCTCCAGGCCCTTGCCGGCGATGTCCACGACTTGGCCCCTGACGGTGCAGGGCTTCAAGAGATGTACCTCGAACGTCTGGTACATCGGTTGGCGATTGTCGAAGCCGGACGCCTGCACCGGCACGTAACCCTTGGCATGGACGGCAACCTGATAGTAGCCCGGCCGGGGCACGACCTGCTCGCACCTGCCCTCGGCATCGGTCTTGCCCGTCAGGCGGACGGCCTCCTGGCCCTCCCTGGCCGCCATGAACAGATCGATCTCCGCGTCGACGATGGGCTGCTTCGTCGAGGTATCAAAGACCTTGCCCCGGACCAGCCCCTTGCCCACGTATTTCCTGTCCACCGATTCGGGGCGGCGGTCGATAACCGTAACTTCATGCGGCACAATCACCCGCTCCCAGATCAGCCGTCCGTCGCCGCTCAGGTACAGGTCCACCCGCGGGGCGGGAACCGCTTGTCTGACGGAAGGGACGGGCTTATTCGCATCCTCGCCTGCCGGTACGTAGAAATAGCGCGATACATTGTTCAAGCGGTCGAAGTTATCCGTCACCCACACGGTGAACTCCCAATCCGTCGGCTTGCCGGTCACGGAAGATGTCTGTGGCCCGTTCTGAACGACCAATTCCAGCCGTTCCGCCTTGATCTTTGCGAACGTTTCCAGAAACTCGTTGAATTGCTCGACCTTCTCACAGACGTACTGGAAATGGTACTCCCCGCCGCCGAAGGGGGGCCCTTCCCACAATGACACCCGCGTCGGCATGTTCGCCACGGCCGGCGCCCCATCGGGCCATCCGGCGACCTCGTGCATCGGGCCGGCCCCGCCCACCAGGATCAGGCCGAGACTCGTCCCGCACGCACCCAATACGAGCGCCGCTGCGACTGTCATGCTGAGTCCCGGCGCGCCGGGAAAGCATCTGGCCCTCGAATGGGTCGTAGGGTGGGCAATGGCCGTCATTGCCCACGCGGTCCCATCGGGTAGACGATTGTGCGAGAATATCCGCATGCGCAACAAGTTGCACACCCTACAACCGCTAATCCGTGTCAATTCGTGGTTCAAGAACCTCTGAAACATCACTCAGACTCCAAACCTGCTACTTCGCCTGCGCCTGTGGATTCACGACCCGCCCCATGAACAGTATGCTGCCCACCTTGTTGTCCTTTATCAGGAACACGAACGGATGGTCCGCGCGAAAGACCGGAGTCTCCATGACGGCCGTCAGCTTCATGATGA
>DSDH01000665.1 GCA_011055475.1 Phycisphaerales bacterium
CTATCTGGCGGAGCACGTCTCGCTATTGGGCTGGAGCTATGACAGACACAAGGCGATCGGGATGGCGGAGCGTGAACGCAAGCAACGCGGTTGCCGGCGGGGGCCACGGCTGGCCCGGGAAGTGCGAAACGCCGCGGCCCGGGCACGCAGCCAGGTCTTGATGGATCTGGCGGGCACCAGCGCCAAAGCCGCCCGCGAGGACATGGGGCTGTGACGGAAAGGCCGAGAGGATGGTGGACGAGAAAAGGGCGCTGTCGGAACTGAACCGGTGCATGCGGGAGGCGATCTTTGGGGCGCGGTCCGGGAGACGCACTCCGCGCCGACTGTCCTATGCCGAGGCGTGGCTTGAGGCCCAACGTTGCCGTCAGCGGATGAGGCGCTTTGGGCACTACTGAGAGGGCGTGACGATGTTGGACGGAAAAGAACTGATGTGCAAGGAAACCATAGGCGGGCTGGTGGAGCACTTTGAGAAAGCCAGCCAGGAACTGCGGCAGGGGCTGGCGCATCTGAAAACCGCCAACCAGCACATGGCGGCGTTCGGTCCGTACGCGGACGTATACCCGGAGAGCGGGCCCATGCCGCGGCACCGGGAGATGGACGACTACCTGCGGGACTGTCTGGCGGCGATGAAGAAGACGGCGTGGCGGAGCATCCTGCGGCAGACCGGGATCCTGGATCGGGCCAGCGCCAAACGGCGAGATGAGACGGACTCGCAGATCGCCCGGGGCGAGATCCCGGACGTGACGCTGGAGAACGTGATGGGCGTGCTGGAGGGTCTGGTCCGCAATCACGATGAGATCGTGACGGAGTGCATCCGGGAGGCGTACGAGTGGGTCAGGCCGGACGGCTGGAGCCTGGAGCGGTACAAGACCAACTGGAAAAACGGGCGGTTCACCTTGGGACGCAAGATCATCAAGAGCGGGCTCATCACGGGCGACACGCGCGGCGGGTTTCGGTTGAGCTACAGCCCGTACATGGTGGACCGGTTGCGGAGTCTCGATAAGGCGTTTCATCTGCTGGACGGCAGGGGGCTGCCGCAGTATCCGACCGACCTGTGTACGGTGATCGAGCAGGAAGGGGCCAAGGGCCACCAGGAATGTGAGACGCCGTATTTCCGGTGCCGTTGGTATCGCAACGGCAACCTGCACATCGAAATCACGCGGCAGGACCTGCTGGACGAGTTCAACCGGGTGGGCGCGGACGGGTCGCTGATGGAGCGGGCGGAGACAGCGTGAAAGGGCGACAGGAGGGGCTCACGGGTCGGGCCTCCCCACTAAACGAAAAGGGCGAACGCATGTCAAACCAGGTGGAATCGGTGGTGGACAGGCTGGAGGCGCTCAAGCGTGAGCAGGGCGGAGCGGTGCTGCTGTTCCGGCTGGGTGACTTCTATGAGTCGTTCGGGACCGACGCACTCGTGGTCTCGCAGGTGTGTCACGTGGGGCGGTGCAGCCGGCCCAGGGTCGGCTGGCTCGCGGGCATACCGTACCATCGGTTGGATGAGAGCGTTCGGCGATTGCAGCAGGCGGGGTACAGGGTGGCCGTCTGCCAGCAGGAGACCAACGAGGCCGGGGAAAGGGTCGAGCGATGGAAGTCCTATTGATGAAGTCGGTGCTGTACGCCCCCGGAGCGCACGATCTGTGGGACGTGCTTGTGGACGGACAGGTGGTCCTGCAGCGGGCACCGCACAAGGCGGCGCTGGCGGCAAAGGCGGCGATCCGCGGGCGGGCGACGGACCTGGACTAGGCCAAGGAGTTGGCCCTGGCCGTGTGCGCCGACTACCGGCACCAGGAACAACGACGGCTCAAGGCGTTTTTCCAGGGGCAAAGGGCCAG
>DSDH01000440.1 GCA_011055475.1 Phycisphaerales bacterium
AAGACGTGTCATACTCGTAGTGCCGTTATCATATCGCTTTCATTTCATAGCAGCCCTGCTGGCTGTGTCCAAACGCATGGCGACACAGCGTTCACGGCCCTCCGATGCACATTCGTTGGGAACCATGTACACGGAGGAGCTATTTACGCAACTCGCACGTTGCGAGTCAGGCTCGTTCACTGCCTGTTCAGCGGGAATAGCGCCTACTGGGGAGGAGCCGTGCGCGCCTCCGAGAACGCGCTATCACTGGAAGTTCACAATTGCACATTCGTGGGCAACCGCGCCGCCAGTGGGCGAGCCATTTGGCTCGGATCCGTCAATCCTTGCGAGATATCAAACTCGATACTGTGGAATGGCGGTGACGAGGTATACGTGTGGTCATATCCGAGCCCGATGGAAATTACATACAGCACCGTTCAAAATGGTTGGCCGGGGGTCGGGAATCTGGCTGCCGACCCGTGCTTTGTTGATCTCGGCCACTGGGACCCAAACGGTACGCCTGATGATGCTCACGACGACATCTGGGTCAATGGCGACTACCATCTGAAGAGCCAGGCGGGGCATTGGGATGCGGCCTGCGGACAGTGGATTCTGGACGGGGTCACAAGCCACTGCATAGATGCGGGCGATCCGACTGCGCTGCTTGGGGCGGAGTCCTTTCCCAACGGTGGGCGCATCAATATGGGGGCGTATGGTGGGACCGCTGAAGCAAGCCTCTCTTTCTTCGGCGGACCCCTGTGCCAGACCATCATGGCGGGCGATATCAACGGCGACTGTCGAGTGGATATGGCGGACTTCGCGCTGATGGCGGCGAATTGGATGGCGGCGATCGGGTTCCAGGCCACCGAGCCCTTCCCGCCCGATGGGGCCACAGGCGTTGAATCCTGGACACTCACATGGACGCCCGGCCACGGCGCCCTGTCCCACGATGTGTACTTCGGCAGCAACTTGGAGAGCGTGCGAGACGCCGGGCGCGACTCGCCTACTTACAAAGGCAACGTGCGGTACCCCTTCTACCGTTGGTGGCCCAACTACGGTGGGGGCTGGGGCGGCGAATACTACTGGCGTATCGATGAGGTCAACCACACTACGACGACAAGAGGGACCGTATGGCAGTTCTGGTGCGACTTCGGGCATCGTTGACCGGCCATGAGCCGCTGTTGCGCCTCGTCAAGACACACGCCGCGAACCGAACTTATGGATTTCTTGGAACAGGGTGGAACGGGGGGCGCATCGTAGGGGTTGAACGCGGGAAGACCAGGCCCGCGTGGCTCGTTTTGGAGCCGTAGGAAGCTCTTATCAGTAGCGGTGCGCACGCCATTCGGGGATCGGGTTCTGTCCGGATCGGCCGATACACAGCCACCGGCCGACGGACAGAACCCACACGGGGCAATCGGGAGCCAGGCTTCAGACTCCAGGTTTCATTCCGCCTCCGGCCCTTCGCTTCGCGAAAGGCCGCCACCCCCTCCCGTGGGCCGACCGATATAGGGCCGTCCTGGAGTAACGAACGACCAGCCGCCACCCCACTCCCGTAGGCCGACCCCTATATGCCGTCGCCTGGGTAGGCCGCCCCCCCGGTGGGAAAACCCGCAACTGCCCAGCGAGCAGCAAGCAGTGAGAAGTAAGCGGCGAAGACCGACCGCTGACTGCTGCCTGCTCACTGCCGACCACTCGCTACCGCCTGCTCACTGCGACGCCGGCACGGTTTGAGGTTCTGGGTCGTGGCTTTGGGTTTGCATCTTTGAGTTTGCAGTTGAGCCGAGCGTCGCGGCGCTGCAACTCGGCGGCGGCCACGTCATTGCCCGGCCGCCTGCTTCTGCCGGGCCGC
>DSDH01000661.1 GCA_011055475.1 Phycisphaerales bacterium
GAATGGGGGCCCGACAAGATCAAGTGGTATTTCGACGGCGTGCTGGTCCGTTGGGTTGAGAACACCCATTGGCACCAGGCGCTGACGCTGAATTTCGGTGTCCTTTCGGCAAGGGTGCATGAAATGATTGTTTCGGCTCGGTATTTTCGGTGGGTGCCGGTGGATTCGGCTTGATCGGCGGCCTATGGAATGGGGCGTCGGACGCCACCGGCGAAACCTCTGGTGGGAGACCGACCGATGAATATCCGCCAATCGACGCACCTTCCCGTCGCCCTGCGTACCGCATCTCGCCAGTTCAATCGCTGGCGCAGCCGGCAGCCCCAACGAACCCTTCTGCCCGAGGACCTCTGGCAGAAGGCTGTGATTCTCGCCCGCGCGCACGGCCTCAACAAAACGGCCACCGCGTTGGGGCTGAAGTACGACTCGCTCAAGAAGCACCTGGAGGCCGCTTCCTCGCCGGCATCGGATCGGGAAAAGGTTCCGCCGGACTTCGTTGAGCTTCTGCCGGGCGGACTGACAGCCTCACGACCCGAATGCACCATCGAGTGGGTCGATGGCCGTGGCAGGAAGGTACGGATGCACGTCACAGGAATCGGTGTCCACGATCTCGTCTGGCTGGCGCGTGGATGCCGGGACGGCCGGGCATGATCCAGGTGACGCCCCAGATGCGGATCCTGGTAGCCGTCGAGCCGGCGGATTTCCGCAAGGGGATCGATGGGCTGGCCCGGGTCTGCCGCGAGGTGCTCCGTCAGGACCCTTTTAGCGGCTACGTGTTCGTGTTTGGCAACCGGCGTCGCCAAGCGATCAAGGTGTTGATCTATGACGGGCAGGGCTTCTGGTTGTGTCAAAAGCGGCTTTCGAAGAGCCGGTTTCCCTGGTGGCCCCAGCGCGGCTCCGAGGCCACGCAGCGGCTACAGGCCCATCAACTGGCGGTGCTGCTGTCGGCGGGCGATCCGACGGTAGCCCAGGGGGCGGCGGCTTGGCGTCGGGTGGACGCCGGGCCGCCAGAATGAATAGCGGTCTGCCTCTCAGAAAGGATTGAAGCGTACGCCCGCCGATGCCCGATAATATCCTTTGTCGCATCTTGCGATGGTTCGGACATCGTGCGGGGTGGACGATGGGTAACCTTCGAAAGATCAAGAAAGCGTTGCGGCATCAGCATCCAGAGCCGGCCAGACCACCGGCCGACGGCGGGGTCGAAACCATGGACCTGGACCGCCAGGAACTGGAGGCAATCTTGGAGCACGCCAAGACGGCCCTGAGCGAGGAGGAATACACCAAACTGCATGCGGCGCTGGAGACGCTGGTATTCCTGACGACGGAGCTGGAGAAGAAGCGGGTCTCCGTCCAGCGGCTCAAGCAACTGCTGTTCGGGACCACCACGGAGACGACACAGAAGGTGATGGAGAAGATTCTCGAGGAGGCCGGTACGCACGGGACCTGTGGCGACCAAGCGGCCGAGGACCCGGAGCCGGAGGCTGGCCCCAAGACCCAAGGCCACGGCCGGAACGGGGCCGCTGCGTATGTCGGGGCCGAGACGATCCGTGTGCCGCACGCTTGCCTAAAGCCCGGCGATCCCTGCCCACGCTGTAAAAAGGGCACCGTCTACGAAAGCGTCGAGCCGGGTCGGCTGGTGCGCATCCATGGCCAGAGCCCCTTGGGGGCCACCGTCTACGAGCTACAAAAGCTGCGATGCCACTTGTGCGGCGAGATCTTCACGGCTTCCGCTCCACCGCGTGTGGGACAAGACAAATATGACGCCGCGTCGGCGAGCATGATCGCGTTGCTCAAATACGGCAGTGGGCTTCCCTTCAATCGCCTCGAAC
>DSDH01000152.1 GCA_011055475.1 Phycisphaerales bacterium
ACCTCAAGCTGAAACTCACTGCCGGCGAGGGGCACGGGCCGCCGCCGACCGGACTCATCAGGCTCGCCGAGCTCATAACGCAGGCACTCGACGCCCGCCACGCGCCCGTCGCCGGTGCCCAGGATACGCTTGGGGTTCTGCAGTGTGTGAAACACCACGCCCTCTTCCTTGGCGTGATGGACTTCCTCCACCCGCGCGGGCATCTCCTTTTCGCTGCGGCGGTAGACCAGGTAGACCCTCTCGGTGCCGAGCCGCACGGCCGTGCGGGCGGCGTCCATCGCTACGTTCCCTCCACCCACCACCGCCACCCGGCGGGATCGCGCGATCGGCGTGTCGGCCCCGCGGCCGAACTGGTAGGCCTTCATCAGGTTGGCCCGCGTCAGGTATTCGTTGGCGCTGTACACCCCGACAAGCTGCTCGCCCTCAATGCCCATGAATCGCGGCAGCCCCGCGCCGACACCGATGAACACGGCGTCGTAACCGTCCTCGTTCATCAACTGCTGGATCGTCCGGGTCCGGCCGACGATGAAATTGTACACCATCTCGACACCCATCTCTTCGAGCAGGTCGATCTCGCGTTGCACGATGGCCTTGGGCAATCGAAACTCCGGAATGCCGTACACCATGACGCCGCCGGGCTTGTGAAACGCCTCAAAGACGGTCACATGGTGTCCGGCCCGCCGTGTATCGGCCGCGACAACGATACCCCCCGGCCCCGAACCGATGACGGCCACCCTCCGCCCGGTCTCCGGTGCGACGGCCGGCAACTCGCCCCCCGCGGCGTGATCGGCTGCGAACCGCTCCAACCGCCCGATCGAGACGCTCATCCCCACGTCCTTGAACTTACGCCCTACCGTGCAGGGCAACTGACACTGTACCTCCTGCGGGCAGACCCGGCCGCACACCGCCGGCAGCAGGGAGTTCTCGCGGATGATCTCCAGCGCTCCGCGGTAGTCGCCCTCCACGATGCGCGCGATGAACGCCGGAATGCGAATCCGCACCGGGCAGCCCTGCACGCAGGGGGCGTTCTTGCACTGCAGACACCGCAGGGCCTCCAACCGGGCCTGCGTCTCGGTGTAGCCGAGGGCGACCTCGTTCACGTTGCGCCGGCGCTCCGCGGGGTCCTGGCAGGGCATCGGTTGTGGCGGGATGGCGTACCGCTCCTTCGCGGTCAGTCGGCCTTCCCGGTGCTTGGCGAGAAGATCGTTGCGCAACTCTTCATCAGGCGTCACGGTTGGCGCTCCTTGATGCGGGGTTCGTACAGCGGTGTCTATTCATCGCGGCGTTCGGGGGGCGACTGGTCCAGGCCGATGCGACAACGGTGTTCGCGGTAGTCCTCATAGGCCTGTTGTTCCTGCTTTCGGTAGGCGTTCAAACGCTGCATCATCAAATCGAAATTGACCGCGTGGCCGTCGAACTCGGGCCCATCGACGCAGACGAACTTCGTCTCGCCGCCCACCTCGACGCGGCAGCCCCCGCACATGCCGGTGCCGTCCACCATGATCGTATTGAGCGATACGACAGTGCGAATACCGTAGGGCCGCGTCGTTTCGCTGCAGAACTTCATCATCACCGTCGGGCCGATCGCCACCACCAGGTCGGGCCGGCCCGCCCGCTCGCACAGCTCTTTGAGCGGTTCGGTCACCAGGGCCTTGCGGCCGTAAGACCCGTCATCGGTCACGAGGATCACCTCGTCGCTGATCGCGCGGAACTCCTCTTCCAGGATGAGCAGCTCTCTCGTACGGGCGCCCAGAATACTGATGACGCGATTACCGGCCTCCTTCATGGCCCGGGCGATCGGCAGCAGGGGGGCGTTGCCGATGCC
>DSDH01000707.1 GCA_011055475.1 Phycisphaerales bacterium
CCCTGCACCGCAGCGGCGCCCTGGAGCACATGCGGCAGCGCGGCATCGAGGTCCTGAGCTACTGGCAGGTGGACAACCCGCTCGTGCGGGTGCTGGACCCGCTGTTCATCGGCCTGCACGCCGACGCCGGGGCGGGCATGAGCTCCAAGGCCCTCAAGAAGCGCGACCCGCTGGAGAAGGTCGGCAACTTCTGCCTGGTGGACGGGCGCGTCACGGTGATCGAATACAGCGACCTGACCGATGAGCAGGCGCACCGCCGCAACGAGGACGGCTCACTGGTGTTTGAGCTGGGCTCGATCGGCATCCACGTGCTCAGCCGCACGTTCGTCGAGCGGCTGGGCCGCGGCGAATTGGAGCTGCCGATCCACCGGGCCGAGAAGAAGGTCGCGCATCTCGATGAGCAGGGCCGCCGGATCGAGCCGGATGCACCCAACGGGATCAAGCTGGAGATGTTCATCTTCGACGCCCTGCCGCTGTCGCAGCCGTCGATCATCCTGGAGACGATCCGCGGCGAGGAGTTCGCCCCGGTCAAGAACGCTACCGGCGTCGACAGCCCACAGGTGACCCGGCGGATGATGATCGAGCGGGCGGCGGCGTGGGTGGAGGCCGCCGGGGTGGATGTGCCGCGGCGGGAGGATGGGACGCCCGACTGCGTGATCGAGATCGCGCCGAGTTTCGCCCTCGATGCCCAGGACGTTCGGGCCAGGCGCGATCAGATCCCACGGATCGAACGCGGGGCGCAGGTCTGCCTGGAATGAGTGACCGGTACGAACAGCTCAGGAAGAAGGTGCTGGCCTTCCGCGATGCGCGGGACTGGGCCCCCTACCACAGCCCGAAAAACCTGGCCGAGGGGCTCTGCGTCGAGGCGGCGGAGCTGCTGGAGCACTTCCTCTGGATCGACGCCGAGGCGTCCCGGCGGCTGACGGATGCGCAGAAGCAGGCCGCCGCGACGGAGCTGGCCGACGTGTTCGTGTTCCTCATCTACCTGTCCGAGGAACTGGGCATCGACCTGTTCGACGCGACGTTGCGCAAACTCGAAGACAACGCCCGCAAGTACCCCGTCGACAAGGCCCGCGGCAGCCACAAGAAGTACACCGACCTGTAGGCGTCGGGCGACGGGATCGAGGGGGCCCCGATGAATCCTCCGCTCAGCGCACGCCGGTCAGCCACTGCTCGGCCACGATGGCCAGGTCTGCCAGATCGACGAAGCAATCCCCGCTCAGATCGGCCCAGGGGCACTGATCGGTAATGACGCGGAACCACGCCCACGCCCCGTCGGGGTTGGTGAGGCGGACGAAGCCAAGATCGCAATCTCCCATCGCCGGTTCGAGACCGACGACGGCGTACTGCTGGTCGCACCAGCCCAACAAAGCCAGGTGGTTGTCCACGCAGAACACGGCCAGATGGCCCTGGTAGTAGCTTCCGTTCGAGCCGCGGATGCAATTGATGCGAACCGGCTCATGGGCGACGATCACGTAGTACGCATAGTTCCCGTCGAACCGGCCCGATCGTCCGTCTTCACTGACCCCCAGCAAGGTATAGCCGTGGGCGCCGGGGTCCTGGTAGTAGCGCCACCACTCGGGTTGATCGCGGAAATCCTGATCACCGCCCCAGACCTCGTAGACGGTCCAAGGCCGGCCGACCACGAATCGTATTTCGGTTTCGGAACTCTTGACGACGGCGTAGGGGATGCCGTCCGGGTTCACCAAGCCTGGATCGAGAAAGGGATGATAGCCGTTGATGAGTACCAAGCCGGCGTTCCAATAGCCGTCGGTCAAATCGATCGGGCCCCAAGCGGTGGTGCTCGGCGCGAGCGGGGC
>DSDH01000361.1 GCA_011055475.1 Phycisphaerales bacterium
GCGTGAAGCCGCCGTCGCACCTGTCAAAAAGGGGCCGAGCCGGCGCCTGGTAGCGCGCCGGCTCGGTCGGATGGGCCGCCGACAGGCGGCCAACGTGCTCCCCGAAACCAGGACGCTGGCAGCCTAGCCGCCTACGAGCAGTCCGACGAAACAGTCGATGTCGAAGGAGTTCGCTAACAGTCCGCCGCGGAAGTCGGTTTCGAGCGGATCTCATGCCGCCGCACGGGCAACTTGAGCTCCGAACATCGGATGACATCTCGCCGCCAAGTGATCCGCCCTGCGGCGTAGAGGCGTAAGCAGGCCCTTCCAAAACGCGCGCAAACGCCGCGCCGCCGCCGCACGGGCGTCCGCCCAACCCCGCGGCGTGCCGTAGCCGGTCAATTTCCGCATGATCAGACCCAGGTTGAACGCCGCCGTGTGAATCAGGTAGCGTTTGGCGATGTTCTCCCGGCCCCGCAGATACACCCGCCGCAGCCCGCCATCGTCCAGCACATGCTCGAAGCTCCGCTCAACCAACTCCGCCCGCTTGCGATGCAACGCCTTGGAACGCCGACCGCGGCGCCGCCGCCGGTTGCGGTACACCGCCTGCTGGGCCTGCCGCTTGAACGCCTGTTCCGCGGCCGTCTTCGCCGTCCACTTCTGCCGCCCGCGATCCGGCTCGCTGACGTAGCCGCGCAAGTCCACCTCTTCCAGGTTCACCAGCGTCTGTGCACTGTGGTAGCCCTTGTCCGTGACCACATCCTGCACGTGCAGTCCACTGGTGTCAGCCTGCACCGTCGGGTCTTCGCGTACTTCCTGCAGCGAATTCGCCGCCTGCTCCAGCGTGCCCCACATCGTCGTCGTGTCACCCTCGTTGGCCGGGTGCACCGCCGGCGCCACGATCGCACCCGTGTCCAGGTCCACCGCGTGCTCGTTCTTGTGCGCCAGATGCGTGGTCCCATCCTTCAGCTTCGCGACCTTGGCGTCCGGATCATGGGGGTTGAACCAGTCGTCGTTGCTGCACTTCTTGCCCTTGCGCTGCCGGTCGAACTTCGCCAGGTCCTCCGCCGTCGGCGTCGCGATCCCTGATTCCTGCGCCAACTCCGTCAGGAACTCGCGATAGCTCTGCCCCGTCTCCCGCCGCACGATCGAACGCATCGCCGCATTGGCTGCCAGGGTCGAGGCGTCGATCCCCAGCCGCTGGCCGTTCAGCAGCTCGTGCTCGGCCAGGCGCTTGAGCACCCAGTCAAATACCGCCTGGTGCGTCTCCAGGTCTATCCGCAGCCGCGACCGATTCAGCGAACTGTCGTCCGGCGAACCATCCCCCGGCGCCAGACCCAGGAACGCCCGCAGCGACAGCGAGTCGGCACACCGCCAGGCGATCTGCCGCTCGCTGGGCAGCTTCTCGAAGTAGCCGATCAGCAGCATGCGGAAGTACACCCCCGGCGGCACCGACGGCCGCCCCAACCGCGCGTGGTAGAACTTCCGGCAGCTTTCCTCACAGAACCGGTCGAAGCCGGCGGCGGCCAGGACCCGGTTGAGCTGTTCGTAAAACGGATGTCCCGGTGATTGCGGCAACTCCGCCGTGGGAACCCAGAAATCCGCCTGCCGCTCCACCTCCCGTCGCCCCATGGCCATGTCCGCGTCCTCCGTGACCTCGATCTCCCCAGCGGAACGGCAGTCTAGCATATCTAGGCCGCGTTGTCAAGGCGACTTCTGCGGCGGACTGCTAGGCGTAAGCTGACACTCCCATACCGTCACGACTGACCAGCCCAGGCGCTGCAGCTTCCGCCGGCACTTGCCATCCCGTGCCTGATTGCCGGCCAGCTTCCGGTCCC
>DSDH01000228.1 GCA_011055475.1 Phycisphaerales bacterium
GACCCGACGGGCCCATGCCCAGTTCCGCAAGTTCTCTGCGGGCCAAGGTCCCGATGAGTGCTTTTTGTTCGTGGAGGGCGCCGAATCGACGCCGTTCGACAGGGCCGTGGCCGTCATGGAGCGCGAGTATGCCCAGGCCCTGGAGGCCCTGGGGCTGCACGGGGACACGGCGGTGTACCGGCGGTTCTTCGTGTCGGACGCCGCCAACCAGGTCGAGCTGCTCAAGCACTCACCGCTGTGCGGCGACGGGGCCGCCCGCGAGAAGGTCGCCGCCTCCATCATCCAGCAACCCCCGCTCAACGGCTCGAAGATCGCGATGTTCGCGTATCACGTCGCCGACGAGGCGCTGCATAAAGAGGTGGTCGGCAACCAGCAGTTGCTGCTGCGACGGGACGGGATCAGCCAGTTGTGGTTCACGAACCTCGCCGAGGTCAACGGCACCCGCGGCGCCGCGGCCCAGACCGAGGTGCTGTTCGAACAGCTCATCGACCTGCTCCATCGACACGGCGGAACCCTGGCCGACAGCACCGTCCGCACCTGGGTCTACGTGCGGGACGTGGACCGCAACTACCGGGCGATGGTCAACGCCCGGCGGGAGCTGTTCGCGCGGCATGGCCTGACGCCTGAAACGCACTACATCGCCAGCACGGGCATTGAGGGCCACGGCGCCAACGCCGATACGCTGGTCTCGCTCGATGCGCTCTCCCTGCTGGGGCTGCAAGCGGGACAGGTGTATCACCTCAAGGCGCACGATTACCTGTGCGACACGATCGCCTACAACGTGACGTTCGAACGCGGCACGCGGATCGCCTTTCGCGACCGCTGCCACTTCCACATCTCCGGCACCGCCAGTATCAACAAGGACGGGGACGTGATGCACGTGGGCGACGTGGTCAAGCAGACCGAGCGGGCGTTCGAGAACGTCGCGGCGCTGCTGGCCGATGGCGGCGGCACGCTCAGCGACCTGATGTACGTACTGGTCTACCTGCGGGACCTGAGCGACGCGGCCGTGGTGCGGGACTACCTTGATACGGTCGTCTCCGAGCTCCCCTGCATCCTCCTGGCCGCGCCCGTGTGCCGGCCCCAGTGGCTCGTCGAGATCGAGGGCGTCGCGATCGCCCCCAACGACGACCCCACCCTGCCCGCCTTTTGACTGGCCGGGCCACGCCGCCACGGCGACCGGCCCGCGACCCAGACCGCTCAGGCCGCCCGCCGGCTCACCGACCGCCTGGCCGACAGCCCCGCCGAGGCCGCCGACCTCCTCCACGAGGCCCAGCAACGGGGATTCGGCAAGCTCACGGTACAACGAGCGGCCAAGAAGATCGGGGTGACCAAGGAGCGATCGGGCAAGGGGGAAAGACGATCCATCTGGACTCTCACCAAGCTTGACCCTGACGTGCGGCAAAGCCTGTCAACCTGGGGGATTCAGATCACGGGCTGACATGTCAATCTGGGAAACCATGAGGGAATCTGAGGACCCTTTCGAGAGGGGGGTATGGGGGAAAATGCAAACATGCAAACGTCCTGTTTTTTGGGCTGAAAACGTACCTTTGCAGCGTTCCTCGGCGGCGCCAGGTGCAAAGGTCCATTTTTGAACGAAAAACCAGGACCTTTGCAACCTTTGCATGATTGCATGAAAATACTCATAGCCCCCCTCCGGGGCGTTACCGTTTAACAGGGTTCCCAGATTCACCAGATTTCCACATTGGGCAGCCTTATCTTCGCCTATTTTTACTGACCAGCACGTAGGGTAGGCTGTGCCCACGCGGTGTTCCTCGCGTGCAGGCCACCCGGCGCTGATGCTGTTGCGGCTCCGC
>DSDH01000574.1 GCA_011055475.1 Phycisphaerales bacterium
ATCACGCACACCGCCGATTTCGCCATCGCCTCGGCCATGGCGTTGCGAAGACCCGATGAGCACCCCAACGTTTGACGTGATCGTGGTCGGCGGGGGGCACGCCGGCGTCGAGGCCGCCTGGGCCGCGGCCCGTTTGGGGGCGCGTGTGGCGCTGGTGACGTTCCAGCGCGCGGCGATCGCCCGGATGAGCTGCAACCCCGCTATCGGCGGCATCGGCAAGGGCCAGCTCGTCCGCGAGATCGACGCCCTGGGCGGGCTGATGGGCGAGGCCATCGATGCGACCGGCATCCAGTTCCGCCTGCTGAATCGCTCCAAGGGCCCGGCCGTGCAAAGCCCCCGCGCCCAGGCCGACAAGTACGCCTACCAGGACTACATCCGCAGGCGGCTCGAAGAGGTCGACAACCTCACGATCATCGAAACCGAGGCCGAGGAAATCCTTCTCGAGGATGGGCGGGTGCGGGCCCTGCGCTGCAGCGACGGCGTTACGTACCGATGCGGCGCGGTCATCCTGGCGACGGGCACGTTCCTGCGGGGCGTGATGCACTGCGGCGACGAGCGGTGGCCCGGCGGCCGGCTGGGTGAGCCGGCGAGCAACGCCCTGGCCGATGGCCTGCGGCGGCTGCCCCTGCGCGTGGGGCGGCTCAAGACCGGCACCCCCGTCCGCCTGGCCGGCGACTCGGTCCAGTACGACAAGCTGGAGCTTCAACCCGGCGACGCGACACCCGTGCCCTTTTCCTTTCTACATGATCGGCTGGCCGTGGAGCAAGTGCCCTGCTGGATCACCTGGACCAACCCCGCGATCCATCAATTGCTGCGCGACAACCTCGACCGCACGCCGCTGTACACCGGCCAGATCCAGTCCATCGGCCCGCGATACTGCCCCAGCATCGAAACCAAGATTATGCGCTTCGCCGACAAGGAGCGCCACCAGGTCTTCCTGGAGCCGGAAGACCGCGCCGTGACCACCATCTACTGCAACGGGATCAGCACGAGCGTGCCGCGGGACGTCCAGGAACAGATGCTGCGGCTCATGCCCGGCGCCGAGCGGGCCCAAATCGTGCACTACGCCTATGCCATCGAGTACGACTATTGCCCGGCGACGCAACTGAATATCCGGCTTGAATCCAAGGCGGTGCCGGGCCTGTTCATGGCCGGGCAGATCAGCGGCACAACCGGCTACGAGGAGGCCGCCGCCCTCGGCCTGGTCGCGGGCGTCAACGCCGTCCGCAAGCTCGCCGGCGCTGAGCCATTCGTCCTGGGCCGTGACCAGGCCTACATCGGCGTGCTCGTCGACGACCTGCTGACCCGCGAGATCGACGAGCCCTACCGCATGTTCACCTCGCGGGCCGAGTATCGCCTGTCCCTGCGAGCCGACAACGCCGACCGCCGCCTGACGCCCATCGGCCGATCATTGGGTCTGGTCGATGACCGGCGGTGGCGCCGCTTCGCGGACAAACAGGAGCAGATCGACCGGGCCGCGACATTTCTGCAAACGACCCGACGCGGCGGCAAAAGCCTGTGGGACCGGCTCAAACAGACCGACGGTCCGGAGGCCCTGAGCGAGGCCGACCTGGAGGTGCTTCGCGGGAGGGGCATCGGCGCCGCGGCCCTGCGGGCGGCGCAAATCGACGCCCGCTATGAAGGGTACCTCGCCCGGCAGAAGCGGCAGATCGCCGCCTTTCGTGGCCTGGAAAACGTCCGCCTGCCGGATGACCTGGACTACCATGCCGTCGCACACCTGCGCTACGAGGCCCGCGAGAAGCTCAGCGCCGCGCGGCCCTATACGCTCGGCCAGGCCTCGCGCCTC
>DSDH01000429.1 GCA_011055475.1 Phycisphaerales bacterium
CGCATGGGAGGCGTGTGACCGCCCCGACTGGCTTCTATGGCTCTGTCGAACGCTGCACGTGGGCTACGACGACTCGCGGCGCTATGTGCGCTGCGCCCTGGCCGCGGCGCAGGCCGTGGAATCCCGGATGTTGGACCTGACTTCACGGGACGCCCTGGCCTTTGTGGGCCGTTGGTTGCGCTGTGAGGTTGCCAACGCAGAGATGCTAGAGGCGGTTGGCTGGGCTGCGTGGGCAATGCGGGCGGCGGCGCAGACGGCGGTGGCGGCGTCGGTGGCGGCGTCGGCAGACGCGGCGGCAGACGCGGCGGCGGCGAGGGCGCAAACGGTGGATGCGGCGGTCGCGGAGGCGTGGGCGGCGTCGTCGTGGGCGTCGTCGTGGGCGGCGGTGACGGCGGCGGTGGTAGTGGCGGCGCAGGCGGCTCACATGACAGGCGCGCCCATGGGCGGGGTGTGCGATGTGATACGAGCAGAATGGAGAAGAGAAAGTGGAGAAGAATAAAGGGAAAGCGACTCGGAAGCTCTACGACGCGTTCTGCCCGCGCTGCCTTCATCTGTGGGCACCGCCGTACCGCGTGCATCGGTGCCCGAAGTGCGGATTCCGAGGTGTGACGCAGCTTCCCGGAGCACCGGTCAAGTCGGCAAGGGAGAAGAAAAATGAACCGCGCGAGAGAAGTGACGTGGAATCCGCTAACCGGCTGTACGCCGATTAGCGAGGGGTGTGAGCATTGCTACGCCAGGCGCATGGCGAATCGCTTGCGCGGGCGCTGCGGATATCCGGCGAACGATCCGTTCCGCGTGGTGGTCCACCAGGAGCGGATCGAGGAGCCCCTACGATGGCGACGGCCTAAGATGGTCTTTGTCTGCTCGATGGGTGACTTGTTTCACCCGGACGTTTCGTTTGAGGATATCACCCGAATCTTTGACGTGATGGCGGCCTGGCGGTGGCCGAACAAGGCGGCGGAGCGCCGGGGTGAAGAAGAGGACCTGGTGGATCCCGGCCATACGTTTCAGGTGCTGACCAAGCGGCCCGAACGCATACACGAGTGGCTCTGGTGGCTCGGCGAGCACTGGCCGGGGGAGTCGCCGATCAATATCAATCTGCAGGCGACGGAAACGTTCGGGCCGAACATTTGGGTGGGCGTGACGACCGAGAACCAACGATGTGCCAAGAAACGGATTCCCGTGTTGCTCCAGGTTCCAGCGGCGGTCCGGTTCGTCTCATTGGAGCCGCTGTTGGGCTCCATGGATCAATTGGATCTGACTGGCATCGACTGGGTGATTGTCGGCGGGGAGAGGGGGCCGGGAGCCCGGCCGATGGACGTCGAATGGGTTCGGAGCGTGCGGGATCAATGCGTTGCGGCGGGCGTCCCGTTCTTCTTCAAGCGGTGGCGCGACGGCAGTCGCCTGCTGGACGGCCAAACGTGGGAACAGTACCCGATCCTGGTGAAAAAACAACAAGTCACTGGACATGAACCCTGGTTTTGAGTATACTGATAGATGGAGCATGAGATCACGGTCTTCCATACCGGGGGAAGACCAACTCGTGCATGTTCATCACCCTCCTCCGGGCGAGGGCGGTTGCTGTGTGTCGGCCGCCCTTTCCTTGGATTTTTGAGGAGCACGATCATGCCACGGGGAACGAAGGTACATCGGGTCTACGAGGCCCTGCGACGGCAGGCCAAGAGCAAGGCCAGGGCGGCGCGGATCGCTCAAGCCGTCACGGGCCAGGCCTTGGCCACGGGACGACCGCCAAGGAAAAATCAAAAATCAAAAAGGAAAAAGCAAAGATGAAAAATCAAACA
>DSDH01000558.1 GCA_011055475.1 Phycisphaerales bacterium
CTTCCTGCTGGAGTTCGAGGTCAAGGTCGATTCGAGCCTGAACAGCGGCGTCCAGGTCCGCAGCAACAGCTACCGCGGCTACCAGAATGGACGCGTCCACGGCTATCAGGTGGAGATCGCCACCAACGGCGAGGCGGGGTTCATCTACGATGAGGCCCGCCGCGGCTGGCTGAGCACCGACCGCCGCGATCCGGCGGCCCGGGCCGCGTTTAAGGACGGCCAGTGGAACACGTACCGCGTATCGTGCGTCGGCGACCGGATTCGCACGTGGGTCAACGGCGTGCCCGTGGCGGACGTGCGGGATGGGATGGACGACTGCGGCTTTATCGGCCTGCAGGTGCACGGAGTCAGCGGCCCCGGCGGGCAGCAGGTTCGCTGGCGCAACATCCGTATCAAGGACATGACGGGCGCCAAGCCCAAGCTCAAGGTGGCGGTCGTGACCGGCGGGCATGGGTTCGAGGAGAAGCCCTTCTTCGAGATGTTCGACGCCATGCCCCACGTGCAGTACGTGCACTGCCCGCAGGCCGATGACAGCGAATTGTTCGAGGACGTCTCCGGCTGGGATTACGACGTGATCGTCCTGTACAACATGGGCCAGAAGATCACGCCCAAGCGGCAGGCCAATTTCAAGAGGCTGCTCGACCGGGGCGTGGGGCTCGTGGCGCTGCATCATTGTCTGGGAGCGTACCAGGAGTGGGACGAGTTCTCCAAGATCATCGGGGGCAAGTACTATCTTCAAGCCCCGCCCGGTCGGCCTGCGTGCACGTATCAGCACGATCTGGACCTGCCGATCCGCGTGGCGGATGGCGACCATCCGGTTACGCGGGGGATCAGTGATTTCGTGATCCACGATGAGTCGTACAAGAATTGCTGGCACGCGTCGGACAACCACGTGCTGCTGACCTGTTCGCACTCGACCAGCGACGAAGTGGTCGGCTGGACGCGGCAGGCGGGACGGACGCGGGTGTGCACGATCCAATTGGGTCATGATGGCAAGGCCTACGGCAATCCGAATTACGCCCGGCTTCTGGCCCAGGCGATTGCGTGGGTCGGTGGACATTCGTAGTCCGTTCTTGACCCGGGTTGAATGGTGTCAAAGGCGGCAGAAGAAAGGGGATGAATATGAAGCGATGGACAAAGACGATAGCTGTGGCGATGGCGATGGTGATTGGCGCCTCGTCGCTGGCGTGGGCCCAGGGCGCCCAAGGTGGGCCTTCGGCGCAGGAACTCGAAAAGATCAAACAGGCGGCCCCGGCCAAGCCGACGGTCAAGCCCGCGCAGCCCCGCAAGCTGCTGGTGTTCAGCCTGTGCGAGGGGTTCCGGCACAGCTCGATTCCATATTGGGACGCGGCGGTGCGGATTCTGGGCGAGAAGAGCGGCGCGTTCGAGGTCGTGGTCAGCCGCGACAAGAACGTGTTCAACGACCAGACCCTCAAACAGTTCGATGCGATCTGTTTCAACAACACGACAAACCTGAAGACCAATGACGCCCAGCGCAAGGCGATTCTGAACTTCCTCAAGAGCGGCAAGGGCATCGTGGGGATTCACGCGGCGACGGACAACTTCAACGACTGGCCCGAGATGCAGCAGATCATGGGCGGCAAGTTCACCGGTCACCCGTGGGGTGCGGGGGGAACCTGGGCGGTCAAGCTCGACGAGCCGGACCATCCATTGCTCAAGGCCTTCGCGGGCCAGGGCTTTAAGCTCAAGGACGAAATCTACCGCACCGACCCGCCGTTGTACGACCGCAGCAAGCAGCGGGTGCTGATGAGCCTGGACCACAGCGATTCGGCCACGGC
>DSDH01000312.1 GCA_011055475.1 Phycisphaerales bacterium
GCCGCCACGGAGGATCCGCGGGAGCCGATGCAGATCCTGTCCGGGCAGGTATTGGCCTATCTGCTCAGCCCGGATGCACAGCGGGCCATCGCGCAGATGGCTCTGAGTGACGGGAACAGCATGTTGGTACGGATCGAGGCGTTCGCGTCACTGGCGGTTTCGGCCAAGCGGAACGCGTGTCTTCTGACCGATGCTCAGATCGGCGCCATGTATAGCTTGGTCGATTCCGGACAGACCGATCCGGAGTTGCGGAGGGCGGCGGCCGGGGCTTACGGTGCCTTGAACCTGCCGAGCCAGCGAGTCAAGGACCTGATCCTTGGCCAGGCCAAGAGTTGATCGGGTCGGCGGGCTCAGGGCCCGTTGAGGAGGAATCGGTGGACAAGGATGACCGGGACCGCCATGAGCCGAAGGATGAACGCCGGGAAATGGGCGAGCTGCGAGAGGGCGCCCTTCGCTGGCTGGGGGTGGGCATCGAGTTCTGTGTGGTGGTCGTGCTGTCCATGCTTTTCGGCCACTGGCTTGACACGAAGGCCGACACGTCGCCGGGCTTTTTGATCCTGTTCTTTCTGTTCGGCTTCGGCGGCATGTTGTACTCGATGATCAAGCGGGCCGGGGGAATGAAGTGGAAGTGAGATGAATTGCGGACCGGACCGAGCCGTGCGGCTGTCCTTAGGCCGTGCGTCGCAGGCCGGGCGGGCGCCGGGAAACGGGTCCGAGCGGCGGGCGTCGTGCAGCAAGGGCATGCTGTATCTGGCCGGGGCGGTCGGTGTGTTGTTTTTGGGCGCGTATGGGCTGAGCGTCCTGATCGGGCCGGTGGCGTCGAGCGGGTGCCGCTCGGCGATGGCGCTGGCGGCCGTCATGCTGGGTCTGTGGGTCATAGTCGTGCGGCGCAGGCGGCCCTGGTCGGGTCGTTGCGTGGATGATGTGCTGGCGGTCGGACCGTGGTTGCGATTGCGGACGGCCGTCGTGGGCATGGCGGTGGTCGGAATCCTGCTCGAGGAGGAACTGATGTGGTTCCTCGGGTGGACAGGGTTCTTTTATGCGGCGCTGTTGATTGGCCAGACGGCCGTGATAATCTGGGTATTGCGTTTCGTGGATTGGAGTCCGAACTTGTGGAGTCGCCGGGACGATGAAGCCTCTGTTGGCCGCCACTTCTCCTGTTGAGCATTTCGCCAGTCGGCCGCTGTTCAGCGTCTTCGGGCTGTTCGACTTCACGAACCACATGTTCGTGATCGCCATGGCGGTGCTGGGCCTGGCCGTGGTCCTGCCGATGTGCCTTCATCGCCGCCGGCTCGTGCCCCAGGGGCTGGCCAACGCCGTCGAGGCGATCTGCCTGTACCTGCGCGAGGAGGTTGCCCGTCCGTTTTTGGGGGACCTGACCGACAAGTACATCGGCTACATCTGGACGCTGTTCTACTTCATCCTCACGATGAACCTGCTGGGCATCGTCCCCCTGGATAAGATCATCTTCCTGGCCAGTGGCTTGCGGTTGCGGCACTGGGGCGGGGCGCCGACGGCGAACATCTGGATCACGGGGGCCCTGGCCTTGTGTTCGTTTCTGGCGTTTCACCTCGCCGGGATTCGGGAAAACGGGTTGGGCGAGTACATCAAGAACTTCGCGCCGAAGGTGCCCTGGCCGCTGATGCCGTTCCTGTTTCTGATGGAGCTGATCAGCTCGTTCGTGCGGATGTTCAGCCTGGCGATTCGTCTCTTTGCCAACATCATGGCCGGGCATATCCTGCTGGCGGCCCTGTTCATGATGATCGTGCTGTTTCGCAACCCGTTCGCCGC
>DSDH01000483.1 GCA_011055475.1 Phycisphaerales bacterium
GGTTAACACTGCGAAAGCGGACCGGCCGCCGACAGTAGCTGGCCTGACAGAAGCGGCATCGGCCTGGGCAGCCCCGCATCACCTCGATGCTGATCCGGTCGTGGACCGGCTCGACGTGCGGTACGATGGGCCGGTCCGGCACGGGCGCGGCCTCGAGATCTTCGACAACCGCGTTCTCGAAGCGCGTGCGCAGGCCGGGTTCCATGGGATCGAAGGAGATGATCCGGTCCCCCGCGTATTTGAACTCGTATAAACTCGGTGCGTAGACGAAGTCCAGCGCCTCGGCGGCCGCGCGAACCATCTGTTGCTTCGTGTACCCGGCCGCCCGCGCGGATCGAACCTGCTCCATGAGCTGTACCACGGCCTGCTCGCCCTCGCCCAGCACGAACAGGTCCACGAACGGGGCGATCGGTTCGCAGGCGTTGGCCGCCTGGCCCCCCGCGAGGATGAGCGGATGATCCGGCCCCCGGTCGGCGGCGCGGATGGGCAGCCCGGCCAGGTCCAGCGCGTTGAGCAGGTTCGTGTAGCACAGCTCGTTGGTCAGGCCGAAACCCACGATGTCGAAATCCGCCACCGCCGCGGTCGATTCGAGCGTGAACAGCGGAATCGACTCACGGCGCAGCACCGCCTCGGCGTCGATCCAGGGGCAGAAGACCCGCTCGGCCGCCACGCCCGGCAGCCCGTTGAGCACGTGATACAGGATCGCCAGGCCCGTGTGGCTCATGCCGATCTCGTACACATCGGGAAAACATAGCGCGATGCGCACGTCACAGGCGTCCAGGTCCTTGCGCACCTGGTTGACCTCGCCGCCGATGTATCGGCCGGGCCGACGCACGAACGGCAGGAACCGCGTCTCGACCGCCGGGCCCAACAGCCGGATGGATTTGCGTCTCATGGCCGCATTATAGCCGACGGCCCAAGGGATTGAAGCCAGAGCCCTGGAATCCTAAAATAGCGAGTCTATGAATATGCTTCGGATCACAACGTGGGGCTTGACGGCATTCGCGATGGCGGCGGTGTTGAGCGGGCTCTCGTGTCAAAAGCCGTCGGCAGCGCCCGCCACCGCCGACAGCGGATTCTACGAGGTGATGGGCACCTTCGCCCACGTCATCGCCGTGGCGCCCGATGAGGCGATGGCGCAGAAGGCCCTCGATGAGGCCCGCGACGAACTCGTCCGGGTCGATGCGATGATGAGCGACTACAAGCCCGATTCGCTCCTGTCCCAGGTGAACCGTCGGGCGGCCGTTGAGGCTGTCGCTGTCGACGAGGAGCTTTTCGATCTGTTGCAAAAGAGCGTCGAATACAGCCGGCGCACGGACGGCGCCTTCGACGTCACGGTCGGGCCCCTGGTGGATCTGTGGAGGCAGGTGGGCAAGGAGAACCGTCCGCCGACGGATGAGGAGCTGGAGGCCGCCTCGCGCTGCGTCGGAATCGACAAGCTCGAGCTGAACGCCCCGGATCGCACGGTGCGGTTCGCCGTGGGGGGCATGCGGCTGGACCTGGGCGGGATCGCCAAGGGGCACGCCATCGACCGCGCGGTGCGGCGGATGCGGCAGGTCGGAGCGGTCGGCGGCCTGGTGGACATCGGCGGCGATCTGCGCTGTTTCGGCACGCCCTCCCGGGGCCGGGCCCATTGGGGCATCGGCTTGCAGCACCCCCGCCAGGAACGGGGTCTTCTGCTCAAGCTTCGGCTCAACGACCGAGCCGTGGCGACCAGCGGCGACTACCGGCGGTTCGTCGTCATCGACGGCCAGCCGCACAGCCACATCGTCGACCCGATGCGGCGTGAC
>DSDH01000162.1 GCA_011055475.1 Phycisphaerales bacterium
GACGGGCACGTCTCCCGGCGCCATCGCGATATGGCTGGCACCACTGGTGAACTCGCCCTCCTCGACCAGGTCATTATGCCAACTGCCATCGATCCGCACCGCGCGGCGATAGTCCTCGCGCGGCTCGCCCTGGCCGCTGACGTAGCTGATGTGGGGCCGGTCCAATGAGTCGACGACGATATCGCACACCATGCCTTCCATCTGCCCGCCGCTCCAGAGGGTCTCCACGGCCTCGGGGTCCTGCCAGACGCCGTCCGGCGCGTTGGTCATGTATGCAATGCCCTGGTACTCGACGGGTCCTCCGGGGATCAGGTCCCACGTGTAGAAGGTCACATGCGCGTGGTCCTGGGAATCCAACGCCAAGGCCGCGCGGTCGTAGGCCGTCGTCAGGACCTGGCGTTGCCAGGAACCGGACGTGTTCGTACAGTACACCAACGGGCTCGGATCGGCCATGCCCCAGCAGTTCATGTAGGTCACATGCGCGTGGGCGTCTGCATCGACCTCCAGGTCGACGGACCAGACACCGGCATCGTGATACGTGGTTCCCGTCTCCCAGATCACCTGTTCGGCGACGACCACCGGCTTGGACCATGCGCCGGCACGGTTGTGTATGTACTCCAATCGGTGTATTTGGTTGAAGATGACGCCCCGCACATCCAGCTCCACGTCGTCAACCACGTAGACAATGTGGGCAAAACCCTCTGCGTCGAGGGCGATGTCCGAATACACGGCCTGCTCGTAGTAGTAGTGTGGATTGCCGACTATCATGGGATCCGGGTGGCCGGTTCCGTCGAAGACGATCTCCTTGTGCCAGCGGCCGCTGCGATTGGTGGCGTAGATGACGTCGTCCCAACAGTGCACGATCGGGTAAGTGATCAGCGGGTGGGTGCCTACGTGATCGATGAGGCGCAGGCCGTCACGCGTGAAACAGACGTGTGCCGCACCCGTTGCATCCGCCTCGACTCGCGGCCACCAGCCGTCGCCCAGGTCCTTCTTGAGGAACTCCACGACCCGCGTGAAGATCGTCATCATGTTGTTGGCGGCGATGGGGTCATCCGTGCCCGCGTCGGCGCTGCCGCGGGCGCTGATCCGCCCGGTCCGAAGCGGGCGGACCACGACGGTGACCTCGCCGATCCAGCCCGGCTCGAGGTCGCCCATCGGGCAGATCACCGTCGGATACTCTTCCATCATCTCGAAATAACACAGCCCGCGCGTGCCATACGCCGACACAAACTCCACGGCGTCGCTGAGTCGCACAAAGCCCGCAACCCCCTCGGCGGCATCGGGACCGTTGTTTCGCACCACCAGTTGATAGATCAAGTGGTCGCCCATGGCCACCGGGTCCGGCTGATCGGTCATGGTGACCTCGAGATCGGCCCCGGTCGGGCGTTCGTAGTCCAGGTAGAAGATGTCGGCGTTGCCGTGCCGTTCATCGGTCCAGACGACACGATGGCCGTCGATGTCCGGGTCGGTCTGGGCGTGCTCGTCCGTCACGAGCGGAACGGTTTGGCCCGTCGTCAGGTCATACAGGTAGATGTCCCCATCGGGGTCATTGCGGTAATCCACCCAGACGACGGCCGCCTGTCAGGCCGCCGGGGTCTTCTGTTCGCTCGCGTGGCTCGTAATGCGCGTCTCCGTCTCCGTGCTCAGATCGTACAGGTAGATATCGTAGTTGCCGTTTCGTGAATCGCGCCAGACGATGCGATCACCGGAAACGGCCGCCTGAGACTGCGTTCCGGGGTCGGTCGTCACCCGGACTTCCTGAAACTGCGCCCACGCGGACCCGACC
>DSDH01000510.1 GCA_011055475.1 Phycisphaerales bacterium
CAGAAGCCGGGCGTCGTCCTCGTTCTGGGCCAGCACGACCGCGGCCCGGCGCAGGGCCCACGCGAACGCCCGACCCCACATCGGATGGGCCCGGCGATACGTCCCGTCGCACTCGTCCCGATGGGCCGTGCGATACACCAGCGCCCGGCGATGCCGCCGACAGAATGCCGCCGCCAACGGCACGCCGGGGCTGGCGGCTTCGAGCATGTAGACGTCGGCCTGCGCGCGTGTCATGGCCCGCCAGAGGCGCAGGGCCCCGGCCAGACCGCCTTGCCCCGGGCGGACGCTCCTGAATACGGTCACGGACCCGCGTTGCTCCCGGGCCGGCTGGCCATAGTCGCCGCTGACGAAGGACACGCAAAAACCGCCATCCTCGGCCAACGCCGTGCCCAGAAGGACCAAATCCACCTCCGCCCCCCCGAAGACGCCCTCGATACTCCGATTCAGAAGCGGATAGGTCTTCGGCGCAACGAAACACACGGCTATCGGTTTAGTGGTATCGCTGGGCATGATCGTATGAAAACCGCGAGAACGTACAGAAAATGTTGACTCCCAAGCATGGATTTCTTCCAATCACAGGGTCAGTACAACCGAAGTATAGGTCCAACCGGGGCGGACGCAATGGCCAAGCTTGTGTATATCGTTGGCGTGGGGCATTCGGGTTCCACGCTGCTGGACATCGTCACGGGGACCATCCCGCGCGTGTTCTCGACGGGCGAGCTGGGCATGTTACCCCTGTACGTGAATGCCCGCGGCACGCGATGCTCGTGCGGGGCTCGCTTCCGCGAGTGTCCGGTGTGGATCCGCGTCGTCCCGGAACTGAGCCGTCAGGTCGGATTCGACGTATTCGAAAACCCTTCGCGGTTTCGGATGGCTCTGCTTCAGACACGCCGCTGGGCCGGAGCCAAGAAGGGCTTTGACCACTGGTGGTGGGCCCTGCACAAAGCCGCCTTCGGACTGGTGATGCAACATCAGCGTCTCCGGCCCCTGGAAACACCTTGGGTCCGCGCGATGTCCGAACGGCTTGTCCGCAATTGGCAGGTCATCGACACTATCGGGCGATTGTGCGACTCGGAGTACGTCGTTGATTCCTCCAAGGAAGTCTATCGGTTGAAGCTCCTGCACGCTCAACGACCCGGCGAGGTCTACGCGCTGCTGCTCGTGCGGGACCTTTGCGGCGTTGTCAATTCGTGGCGCAGACATGGCCGCGAACCAGTCAAACAGGCTCACCGAAGTGTGGGACAGTACAATCGAATACTGGCCACGGCTCGAAACATGCCAGGGTTGCACTTTGCCATTGTCCGATACGAACGGCTCTGCGCCGATCCCGTGGGGGAACGCAAACGGATCGCGGCATTCCTGGGCCTGCCCGACCCGGGTGCCGAACTCGTCGTGGACCCTTCCACCCAACACTTGGTCGCCGGTAACCCCATGCGGCTGCGGGGTCAAATGGAAATCCGCCTGGACGAATCCTGGAAGGCCCAGATGGAACCCGACCTGCAGCGGACAATCCGGCAGATCGAAGCCCATCTGGACCCTGGCTGGCGCGAGCCGCCCGATGACACAAGCGGCCGGCCCTCTGCCGTGTAGGCTGTCGAATCCCTACCGACGCCGCTTCAAGGCCACCATGCCCAGGCCCAGCAACAAAACCGTGGCCGGTTCGGGAATCGGCGTGATCCGATACAGCGTGCTCATGCCGTACTCCCTCTCGTAGGCGTACATCATCCCATCGGGCCCGAAGGTGAAGTCGCCCGTGAAATGGGCAAACGGTGTAATCGTCC
>DSDH01000187.1 GCA_011055475.1 Phycisphaerales bacterium
CGATTGATGAGATCCTGGCCAACCTGCGCGCGCCAGGCCCGAGCACACCCACCGCGGAGAATGTGTGGTTTACGCAACTGCGGCACTCGATCGTCGAGGCCGGCCGGCGGGCCGGCGAGCGCCTGGCACAGCTCACGACGCTCGCCTTGCGTTGCCAGGAAATGGCAGACTTCAACTGCGACTTCCTGTATGACAAGTCGCGACTGCTCTTGTCTATCGGGCAAGAGTTCACCGGTCTGCAATGTCTGCGGCGGGTAGCGGCGGGAGTTGGCCGGATTGGAGGTAGGTGCGCAGGGCCTCCGCGAGGGTTCGCAGCGGGTCGTGGCCGCGCAGGTGCAGGGTGCGGTAGACGCTCATCAACACCGCCTGCGTCCGCGCCCCGCGCTCGGACCGGTTCGACTGACTGTTCTTCCGCAGGATCACCGCCGGGCGGATCATCCGCTCGGCGCAGTTGTTCTCGAACGGGATTGCGGGATAGTCCAGGAACGTGAACAGATGATCGCCGGTCCGCCGCAAGCGTTTGAGCAGCCGCCGGGCGTCGGCATCGTCCGGCTCCGTGGCGATCAACGTGTCCAGCCGCCGGCCGATACGCAGAATGCGGCTTTGATACCGCGTCGGCGTGAAGTCCGGCCGTTTGCGCAGGCGGATGCCGTCGCGCAGCAGGCGCCGCAGTGTTTTGGCAAACGCCTGCCATTGCGGGCTGGTATTGTGCTGGTCGACCTTCTCCAGCTCACGCAGCAGGTGCACGAGGCAGTACTGCCGGTCGGCCACGTCGATGGACTCGTACGCCGCCCAGAAGTCGTGCAGCAGGATGCCGTCGAAGGCCTCGCCGAAGAAACGCTGCAAGACGGGACTGCCGCGGCAACGGTCGATCAGGTAGTAGCAGACCTGCCCATTGGCAAAACACCACAGCCAGCAGGTCTGACCCTGCACCCGCCAGCCGGTCTCATCGGCGTGCAGATAGGCCGCTTTCTTGGCTTCTTCCGCGAGTTGTTCGTACCAGGGCCTCAGGATGTCCGCCAGCCGCTGCCA
Source organism: Phycisphaerales bacterium (assembly GCA_011055475.1). Lineage (GTDB taxonomy): Bacteria > Planctomycetota > Phycisphaerae > Sedimentisphaerales > Anaerohalosphaeraceae > DSDH01. The sequence continues at coordinate 1,033 of DSDH01000187.1, forward strand.
GGCGGCGCTCAGCCCGCCGGCCGAGAGCTTGGTTTGCAGGTGGAATTGCAGGATGTCGATGAGTTGGTCGAGCGTGACGCCCAGGCCGTAGTGGCACCAGCTCGTGAAGCTGATCAGCCGGTGGCCGAAGGTGGCGTTGGGCAGGGCGTCCGGCACGACCGGCTCGACGTGCTTCTTGCACTTGGGGCAGTAGTCGCGGTGAATCGTGTGCTCGGTGACGACCGAGTGCAGGTTCTCGGGCAAGTCTTCGATAAGCCGCGTGCGGCTGCGCTGGCAGCGTTGCAGCGGCCCGCCGCAGCACGGGCAGACCTTCAGGTGATGTTCGCGGTGCTCGTCGATCCGCGGTGGCGGGGGCCGATGGTGACCGGGATGGCCGTCACGAGCCCCAGGCCGTTTGCGGCGTCGTCCGCGTCCAGCCGCCACGTTGGGCTTGGTATAGATCGGCCGCTGGCCCGACGGCGTGCTGGGGGAAACGCCGCCGGGCGTGTGGGCCTGCAGATCGCGGATGCGCCGCGCCAGGGCGAGCAGCGTGAGGGCCACCAGCTCCGGGTCTCGGCCGGCGAGCTGGCGGGCCTGCGCATCGTCCAGTCGCCCGGCCAGCGCCTGCGCCACGAGCGGTTCGACCAGCAGCCTGTCGTGCGGCATCCGTGCCATGCCGCAGACATACCACATCCGCAAAAGGCGCGCTACCCCTCCAGATTAACGAATTTCCGTCAATTTACGTTGCACACGGGTGAACTCTTACC
>DSDH01000260.1 GCA_011055475.1 Phycisphaerales bacterium
CCGCCTGCCGGCGGAGAGTAAGCCGCAGGAGTTCTTCACCACCGGACCCTTGCGGGTGGGCCACGAGGATGACCTGCTCATCATTCCCGTGCTCGAAGGGGTCGAGCACTTCCTCGGCGAGGTAGACCCCCATGCCGACGCTAACGTCAAGGTCGGCGAGTTGCTCGTCCGTGGAACGGACGTCTCCGAAGACGTGCCGCAAGGGGCGCCCGTGGAGGTGACCCTGCGGCGCGACGAAGATCGTCATTGCACCGTTCGCGCCTCGATCGCCCTCACGGGGGATGAGTTCGAGGCCACGTTCGAGGCCCGCTGTGAGGATCCGCCGGCCGAAGAGATGGCCGAGAGCTTCGACGCGCAGCGCCGGCGTTTGGACGCCGTCCGCAAGCTCAACGAGGAATACCCCTTGCCCGCCGTCACCGAGGGCCTGGAGCGGCTCGAGCGGCAGGATGTGATCCACCAGATCGAAGAGAACCTGGAACGCACCCGCGAGGGCGACCGCGAATGTCGCTCCCGCTGCCACCGCGACATGCTCCGCCTCAGCGGCACGCTCTACTGCCTCCATGAGCGCCAGACCGAGGCCCGGCTCCGCCGCCTCATCAAGATGCTCGACGGCAAGCTCGAAGGCAGCGAGGCCGAACAACTCCGCCGGGTCGAGAACGAGCTGCAGCCGGCCCTGGACGCCGACGACAAGAAGACCCTGCGCACCATCGAGACCACGCTCGACCAGCTCTACTATGCCGTCCGTCTGCGGCCCTTCATGGAGCTTCTGAACGATCTGAGCCGGTTCCCCAATCAGTTCCGCGGCACCCAGGCCCAGGGCGGCGCCTACCACCACGCCTGCAAGGTCGCCGGAGAGCTCGTCGACAAGGACAACGGCGGCGAGGAGCTCACCGACGAAGACCTGGACAACGCTCGACAGGCCAAGGATGAGTTGTGGCGCCATTGGGGCAAGGAGTTCATCGAATGGCTGCCCCAGGGCGGCTCCAAACGGGTGCCCGGCCAGGGCCAGAGAATCGAGCTCAAGCAGGATTGACGCGGATGAGGACGCAACGGCCGAGAGTGCCTGAATCTTCTGTCACGGAGTGATGCGATGACGACCCCCGATCCCGAACAGCTTATCAGGATGGCCGCCGGACTGGCCGCCAGGGGCGACCACGAGGCGGCGCAAGCGGTGCTGGACAAGGTCCCACCGGGACCGGACACCCCGTCGGCCGACCGCCTGCGGGCCAAGATCGCCGCCCAGCAAGGACAGGTCGACCGCGCCACCGGCCTGTGGCGCCAGGTCCTCCAGGCGGACCCCAACGACGTCGAGGCCCAACAGGCCCTGCATCTGTTGGAGAAGATGGCCAACCGGCGTACCCCGGACCTTTTCCTCCGGGCCAGGCTCTACTACACCCTCCTGCTGTCGGTCATTCTCGTGCTTCTCGTCGCCGTGATCGGATTGGGCTGGAATGCGTGGACCGCCGCCGCTCATCCCGAACCCGCCCCAGCCGCAGCCGACCCGCAGGAGTTGTTGACGCCGGTCACCCAGGCCATCGAAGCCCTCCAGGCGAGCCAGGGCCAAGACGCACGCCTGCTGGCGGGTCGAATCACCGAGCTGCAAAACACGCTATCAGCCCTGGCCGCGCGACCGCCGGCCGAATCGCCGGAACTGGCCGGGCGGTTGGACACGCTGACGGCTTCCCACCAACAGCTCGACCAGGCCCTGCGGCAAACCGCCGAGACGCTCGCGCAGCGCATGGAATCGCTCGACCAAGCCGTCGTGCGACTGGATGAA
>DSDH01000243.1 GCA_011055475.1 Phycisphaerales bacterium
GCCACTTATGGTTGCGACCAACAGCCGCGTTATTCTATATCAAGGCGGGCGCGGCTGCAAGGCGGAGTCTCCGATGCGGGCGAAAATTGCCTGGGCAGCGAGCGCGGCCGCGCCCGACCGTGCAGGGTGTGGAGAGCCTGGTCGCGCAGGCGTGGCTGCCCAGGCGAATCTCCGCAAATAAGTGCTGCAGCGCCATCGGCGCGGCTGCACTCTCCGCGCCCCTAGTGTAATGGCGCAGAATTAGCTTGACTTTGATTGGGCGTCGTGGTATGGTATGCCTCACTTGCATGGTTCACTGGAGGGATTGAGGCATGGCCGAAGTCAAGTATGCGTTGAGGCTTTCGAATGACGACGAGGCGGAGCTGCGCAAGGTGGTGAACAGCCCCACCGCCGCCCAGCGAAGCGTGCTACGCGCCAAGATCGTGTTGGAGTCGGCTTCGGGGCGATCCATTTCAGAGACCGCGTCTGCTCTCGGCACGTCACGACAGACCGTGTGCCTGTGGAGAAGGCGCTTCCATCAAGCCGGGCTGCCAGGCATCGAGGACGAGCACCGGTCGGGTCGCCCACCGACAATTGCCCAGGAGGTGGCGGCCAAAATCATCGATCGTGCCGTTCATGGCGAGGGGGCCGTGTCGAGCCGAAAGGTCGCTCGCGAGACGGGGGTGTCCAAGGATACGGTGCAGCGAATCTGGCGACAGAATGACCTCAAACCTCACCTGTTGAGGACGTTCAAGCTCTCCAACGACCCGCAGTTCGAGAGCAAATTCTGGGACATCATCGGGCTTTACCACAATCCACCCGAGAAGGCTGTCGTGCTGTGTTGCGACGAGAAGAGCCAGATTCAAGCGCTGGAGCGCACCCAGCCCGGCTTGCCGCTGGGAGTGGGCCACATCCGGACTCAGACACACGACTACTATCGTCACGGCACGATTACCCTGTTCGCGGCCTTGGACTACCTCACGGGCAAGACCATCTTCCGAACCGAATCTCGCCATCGACACACCGAGTGGCTGCGGTTTCTCAAGCAGATCGATGCAGACACGCCTGAGGATGTGGACATCCACATCATCCTGGACAACTACGGCACGCACAAGCACAAGAAGGTCAAGGCATGGCTGGCCAAGCATCCGCGGTTGCACATGCACTTCACACCGACGTCTGCCTCGTGGATGAACCTGGTGGAGCGTTTCTTCCGCGACATCAGCGAAGAGGCCATTCGAATTGGCAGTTTCACCCATGTGAAGCAGCTAACCGAGTGCATCTTCAAGTACCTTGCCGACCACAATGCTCATCCGAAGCGATACGTCTGGCACGCGGACGGCAAGGAGATCCTGGAGAAGATCATGCGGGCTCGGAAACGGATCGCGGACAGATATGCTAGTCAAGCCAATTAAGCGCCATTACACTAGGGGGACAGGGCTCAGAGCCATACGTTTGAGGGCATCGACCATCTGCTCCCATCGGAGCCCCTGGCGAGGGGGGCCTAGCGAGATCCCGGCGTTTGCGATCTCTGTGATCTCGGGAGGACGGTAGCGCCTTGTCTCGCCCTTCCGGTTGAGGTAGCGCACAACCATCCACAGGTCCGCTTCCGCGCAGACGCCGACCGTCGTCTCCTGCTGGAAGAACGGCATACCAGACACACGGAGTTCGTTGCCGAGGAGAGACACGCCGAACTCATGACGACAGTGGACGCGCTCCTTCCCGTCCTTATTGGCCCAACACGGCGGGAGCATGACCGTGTCGCCCACGACGAATGCTGGCAGAGGTCGCACGAC
>DSDH01000246.1 GCA_011055475.1 Phycisphaerales bacterium
CAGGTAATCACCTTGCCCGTGCCGGGGGATATGTTCGCGCCGATGGCCCCGCTCAGCGACGTCGCCACGACCGTCCACGTGGCCCCATCGTCATTACTGACCTGGACCGTGACGGTGCATTTATCCCCGTCGGCATCGGCCAGGTTGTACCGAATATCCACCTTGCCCGACCCATCCGTCCGCTGACTGGCCGTCACGTTACTGACGACAGGGTTGGAGTTGGCCCATGCTGCGCCGGGCAATAGCACAACAACAAACATCAAAGAAAACATCGCTGACCATTTCATCGGAGTATCTCCTGACACCGCAGGTGCCGTCCTAACGAATCACGATGGCCGTGTTGTTCAACAGTGTTACCTCATCGGAGCCATCGGAGTCCGGATTGACCGTGATCTCCACGACAGCACCCGGCCCCGGCTCGGTGATTGCAAATGAGACCTCGACCGATGCCCCTGGATTGACCGCCGCGACGGCCCCGGTGCCCAATGACTGATCGTCGCAGGTCGCTCGGACAGTCGTCGGCAGGCTCGGCTTGGCGCCGACGTTGCGGACCGTGATATACGCGGTCCCGGCCTCTATCCGCCCGCTCCATTGGATGGCCTCCAGGTCCGCCAGGACCGCTGCCTGCCCGCAGTCCACGTTATTGTCCTCACGGGATTCGGCCACGTCGTCGTTGACATCCGCCACGACGAAGAGGGTGTATGTACCGGCCGCCTGGCCGGACACATCCCAGGCAAACTGCGTGATTCCGGATGCCCCGGCCTCGATGGGACCCAGCGACCCGGCGTAAATGACCTCACCGTCGACACTGTCCTTACGCACCTCAAAGCCAAACGGGTCGGCCGTCGCCTCGCCGTAGTTGCCTATCGACAGGCCGATCAGGACGCTGTCCGCGGCCGGATAACCAATCACCGCCACGGACTGCGGCTGCAAGTCCGGCTTGAACAACGTGACAAAAGCGGTGTTGTTGAGCTCATCATCGGTCTCCGCAATGTTGTTGTTCGGATCGACCACGACGTAGATGTCGTGGCTGCGCCCATCGCCAGGCACATACCACCTCTGAACCACCGGCGTGGCCTGACCCGGCAGGAGCATCGCCACTGTCTGCGAGCCAATCAGAACGCCCGTACCCGGATTGCCGTCGTAAAAGTCAACATTCACGTCCTTCACGATGAAATCGCCCGCCAGATGAACCGCCGCCGTAATATCCGCGACGCGCCCGTAGCCTGTGATTGTATTGAAGCGGTCCCGTGCGAAGAGGGCGTAGTCATTGAAATCCACCACGCCGTCCCCGTCATAGTCGGCACTGGCGCAGTTAGCGCCCGGCCTGGCGCAGTCCTCATCCAGCCAGTATGAACTGAACGCGGCCAGGCCCGCCATGTTGAACCTGATATCGACGGAAATATCGTTCGGCCCAATGAACAGGTCTCGCGACGGCACATGCTCCATCAGGTAGATGTCCGACAGCCCAATCTGCGGCGGCCGATCCGGGTCCGACAGGTCAATCCGCCGCTTCACATAGCCCACCAGGATATTGCCGCCGCTCTCGGCCGGGCAAATCATCGTCTCAGCCCCCTGGTCGTGCGTGATCTGCTGCGGGGCCGACCACTGCTCATGGGCCGCATCATACACGCTGTAATAGATATCCCAAAACTCCGCCGACAACGCCGTCCAGAACAGCACAATCTTGCCCGCCTCGTTGCGGAAGAACTTCGGCTCGGAGATGCCCTGGGCCTCAAACGCCAGTTCCGGAGGCATCCACGCATCGCCGACC
>DSDH01000449.1 GCA_011055475.1 Phycisphaerales bacterium
AGACACAGCACGCGAAACACGCCGAGGCTGAACACCAGCCCGGGCAGCTTGGCTTTGCTGAGTCTGGAACGGGCATTGAGACGCAGCGCCGAGCGGAAGGTCTCCTGCAGTCCCCCCTGCCAACCGAGCGCGTCAAAGTCGCGTTCGATGGCCGGAATGGTGCCCTTGCGGCGATAGATCTCGACCGCCTCCCGCACACGGCGGCGCTGGCAGTCCGGCGAACAGGTGCCGTCCACTTCGAGGCCGACGAGTCTCGCCAGCAGCGGCAGGAAGCGTTCGTCGCAGTGGTCGACGTCAAAAATGGTCGGGAAGTCGTCGATGGCCTGCTTGAGTTCGTCGAACGTTCCGGCGGGAAGGCTCAGAAAGGTGCGCAGGTCACCGGCCTCGTCGTTGTGCTCGTAAAGCGGCGGCAGCAGGCCGAGCAGATTGTCCTTGAACCAATCCGACATCAACCGGCCCTCCGCAGATCGAGGTTGACGCTGCCGAGAACCGGGATTTCGCCGTGGCGCAGCTCGATGTCCTGCTGGGGCGCGTACAGATGCATGTGGCTGACGCCGCGCACGCCGTCGATCAGGGCCACCAGGTCGGAGAAGTGAACGGTCTGGCCGAAGGAGACCTCGTCGAAGGAAAAGAAATCGGTGAGCGCGGTTTCGATGCGGCTGCGCACGTTTTCCAGCGGTTCACCGGGCCAGATGTAGACCTCGGCGTCGATGGAAACGGGCCGGTAGATCGGGTCGAACAGGGTGATCTCGACCGTGATGACCTTGCGGCGTTCGAGAAACTCGGCGAGGTCCCGCTTGAGCAGCGCCGAGGGCATTCCGCCGCCGTTGGGAGCGATGGCCAGTTGGACGTTGTAATAGCGGATGTTCTGGCAGGCATTGGTGTCGAGCACCTTGGCCTTGGCGACGCCGGGGTAACCTTCGGCGAGCGCCTGGTAATCCTCCAGGGTGACGGCTTTCCAGAGACTGCGCAGCTCCGCCGGTGCCTGTCGGCGGGCATGTTCGAGGGCTTCCCGCGAAGCGCCGCCGGTGGCGGGCACCGGGTTGGTGACGGTCAGGGGAACCTGGCCTCCATCGAGGTAGACCGGGCTCAGCAGTTGGGTGATCCGGTTCGGACCGAGATTTCCCTGGTCCCCGATGGTCTGCAGATAGCTGACGGCAATGGCGCTTCCCTGAGCGGGTACAGCGCCGCTTTGCCCGTCGCCGAAAATCAGGGTGGAGATGTCGAGGGCGTCCAGGTCGGCCATGAAATGGCGGCTGTCGGCCAGGCTGTCCTGGAAGTGATCGACCTCGCTCCAGGCGTCGTCCCCCACCGTAACGGTGATGGTGCCCTGGGCGATGACGTCGCCGGTCAGGCGGATGCGCTGGAATGGCAGCCCCGTCGATGTGAACGTCTCGGTGCGGCGCACGCCTTGACGGGCCGGAATGTCTACCGAGAGCACGCCTCGAGGGATCAGGCCGTCCTCGACCGTCTCGAAATCCGCCTCGCCGTCATTCAGCAAGGCGCGGCAGGCCGTTCCCGCCGGAATGGTCAGATCCTTGCCGAGGGGGGCGGAGAGCCGAAAACGCAGCGTGGTGGTGGAGGCCACCGGCGAATCCAGCCGGTAGCCCATGAGCTTGCAGAGGTTGATGACGTTCTGGCGCTGGCGGGCCGTGGGCAGAAAGGCCTCCGCCGCCTGGGCGTCCAGGTAGTAGGCCAGCATGTCGCCCACGCCGCAGAACAGATCGAGCAGGACGACGCCGAGATCGGAGTGGTTGAAATCGGTCCAGCGGTC
>DSDH01000674.1 GCA_011055475.1 Phycisphaerales bacterium
CGCCTCGGTCGTGGTCTCCGGGGAGGGCATTCAGGCACGCGTGATCGAGCATATCAAGCCGCTCAACGGCAAGGAGATTGCCCTGCTCAGGGACCGGTTGGCCGAATTGCAGGCGCTGCTCAAGCCATTTAAAGATTCACCACCTCAGGAAACCACTGCAGACCCGAACCTAGCGTCGCCGTCGCTGCCCCCCGCCGTGGACCGGGCGGCCGCCCAGACAGAGATCGCCCAGATCCGCGCCAAACTGGCCAACCCCAAGAATCGAAGCCAGGAGAACCGACAGCTTTCGGAAGACATCGTACTTGAAATGACCGTGGCCCCGAACGCCGCACCGGGATGGCGCGAACTGAGACTGATGACGAACCTGGGCCTCTCGAACCCCGTCATCTTCCACGTGGGCGAGCTGCCTGAGGTCACGGAGAGAGAGCCCAACGACGGGGTGGCCGATGCCGACCTGTCCGCAGCGGTCCCCCTGGTCCTGAACGGCCAGATCATGCCCGGCGACGTGGACCGCTTCCGGCTGGAGCTCAAAAAAGGAACAAAGCTCGTCATTACCGCCGCCGCCCGCCGGCTGATGCCCTATCTGGCCGACGCCGTTCCGGGCTGGTTCCAGGCCACGCTGACCCTGTATGATCCGGATGGCCGCGAGGCGGCCTATGCCGACGATCACCGCTTCGACCCCGACCCGGTCCTCTACTACGAGGTGCCGCAAGACGGCGCGTATGTGCTGGAGATCAAGGACGCCATCTTCCGGGGACGCGAGGACTTTGTGTATCGGATCACCGCCGGGCAACTGCCCTGCGTGACGGGTGTTTTCCCGTTGGGAGGTCCCGCGGACGCCACCACCCTCGTGACGTTGACGGGCTGGAACCTGCCATCGGAGACGATCACCGCGGGCCCGTACAGCCAGGCTCCGGACATTGTGCCGCTCTCGCTCGGAAAACACCTCTGCGACAGTCCTGTGTTTGCCGTTGACGTGCTCGCCGAATGCCTGGAGAAGGAACCGAATAATCAACAGGACCGCGCCCAGCAGGTGTCGCTTCCGATCATTGTCAACGGCCGTATCGAGAGTGCCGATGATTGCGATGTGTTCAGCATTCAGGGTCGCGCGGGGGCCACCCTTGTGGCCGAGGTGCTGGCCCGCCGCCTCGGGTCGCCCCTCGATGCCATCCTCACGCTGACCGATGCCGCCGGCAAGGTGCTCCTGGCCAACGACGATCACGAGGATAAGGCGGCGGGCCTTGTCACGCACCATGCCGATTCGCGGTTGAGCACGACGCTGCCCGCCGATGGGGCCTACTTTGTCTATCTCGCGGATGCCCAGCACAAGGGCGGCCCGGCGTGGGCCTATCGCCTGCGCCTCGGCCCGCCACGGCCCGATTTCGCGCTGCGGGCCGTGCCCTCGAGCATTAATGTCCGCCCTGGCGCCGGAGCGCCTCTGACGGTCCACGTGCTTCGGCGGGACGGCTTCGCCGGGGAAATCACCCTCACGCTCAAGGACGCCCCGCGCGGCTTTTCCATCAGCCCAATGCGGATCCCCTCCGACAAGGATGACATCCGCGTCATGCTGCGGGCCCCGCGCACGGCCGACCGAGCGCCTCTGACCCTCCGCCTGGAAGGCCATGCCCGAATCGACGGGCGCAAGGTCACGCGACCCGTCGTGCCGGCGGAGGACATGATGCAGGCGTTCTTCTATCGACACCTTGTCCCGACCCAAGAGCTCAAGGTCGCCGTGGTGGGTCGCCCCGCCGCCGTGGCATCCGCCCGA
>DSDH01000419.1 GCA_011055475.1 Phycisphaerales bacterium
ACCACCCGAACCCGGCTCAACGTCACGATATCCCCTTTCCCTATCTGGGCTTCCGCCCGTCTCAGGCTATTCGGCGCCGATGCAGAACACGTGCTTCTCGCCGCGCAGGTACATCCGCCCGCCGCTGATCGCGGGCGAGGCATTCATTCCCTCGCCGAGGTCGTTCTCGGCCACCGCCTCGAACACGCGGCCCGGCCGCACCACGGTCATCCGGCCCCGATCCGACAGGAAGTAGACCCGCCCATCGGCGGAGACCAGCGAGGCGCTGTGCCGCCCCCCCAACCGCTGCCGCCAGACCAGCCGCCCATCCTCGGCCATCACGCACGAGGCCACGCCCGTGTCACTGACGACCAGGAAGTACGGCCCGAACGCGATGGGACTGGGCACGTAGGCGGCGTCCTCATCCCGTCGCCACACCTCGTGCGTGTGCGTCACGTTCCCCCGGCCATCCGGCCGAATCCCCAGCATGTAACGGTCGGGAAATCCGCAGGTCAGAAACAGCAGCTTGCCGTTGTACACCAGCGAGGCGACGAACTGCTCGGTGGGCCCGTCGATGATCCAGTGCTGCCGCCCATCCTCCGGATCGTAGCTGGCGACACATTTGTTACCCGACAGGATCATCTGCGTGCGGCCGTCGATGGCCTCGATGATCGGGGCGCAGTAGCTGCGGGTGTTGTTGGGCCGCGGCGTTGTCCACACGGTCCGGCCGGTCGCGGCGTCCAGGGCGACCAGATACGCCGGCCCATCGTGATCGCCGTTGAGAATCACCTTGTCGCGCCAGAGGATGGGGCTGCTGCAGTAGCCGTGCACGCTGGCGAACGGACCCGGTCGGGCCTCCCAGAGCCGGCGTCCCTCGAAGTCATAGGCCGCCGCGAACATCTGATCCCGGTCGAGGAAGCTCACGTACACGCGCCAGCCGTCGGTGGCCGGCGTCGACGAGGCCCGGCTGTTAAGGGAGTGGAGCCGCTCCAACGGGGCCGTCAGCACGGTCCGCCGCCACAACTCGCGTCCATCGGCCACGTCCAGACACAGTAACAACCGCTCGGTCGTCTCTTCGTCACAGGTGACCACGAACAGCCGATCCTCCCACACAATGGGCGAGGCATGGCCCTTGCCGGGAATCGCCGTCTTCCAGGCGATGTTCTCCGTCGCGCTCCAGCGGACCGGGACCTTCGTCTCCGCGCTCGTGCCGTCCAGCCGCGGCCCCCGCCACATCGGCCAGTTCTCCCCCGCCGCACACGCCGCCGCCAGCAGCACCCAGCCCACCACCGCTTTGTCCCATCCACGTTGCCGCATCACACACCTCGGTCTGGGGTCTTATACTCACATCCCGCCGATTATAACGGAATCGGGAAGGATTCGGCAGATCGAATCGAAATCCGACCTCTTCTGATTTCCCGCTTGATAGTCCTGACCCGCAGCGGGTAGAATGGTTCCCGGTTTGGAATGTTTTTTGTCCTGCTGGACCAGCTTGTGGGAGGACCATCATGAAGCGTTCGCCTGCCCTTCTAATCGCCCGCCGGGGCCTCCTGGCCATCGTCTGTTTCCTGCCTGCCCTGGCCGCCGCCATCGACGTGCCCCCGTGGCCGACGCTGGGCGGAGACATGCAGCGCACCGGCCTGTCGCCCTATCCGGGGCCGTCCATCGGCTGCGTCAAGTGGCGATTCCAGACGGCCGAGGAGCCCGAGTTCCCCTCGCTGATCTACCCGGCCGCCGGTGTGCCCGGCTCGGTGGCCATCGACGCCGAGGGACGCATCCTCTTCGCGTG
>DSDH01000708.1 GCA_011055475.1 Phycisphaerales bacterium
GACCGTCTGGGATGAAACGCACGTGTTGCAGGGGCAGGTCGGGCAGCACATCACGACGGCGCGGCGCAGCGGCGATCGATGGTTCGTGGGCACGATGAACGCCGTGGCGCGGCGGTCGCTGGAGGTGCCGCTGGCCTTCCTACCGCCGGGTCGAGCGTTTACGGCCCACGTCTACGCCGATGCGCGGCCCGAAGGCGGCGACCGGGGGGTACGAATCGAAACACGGCGGGTGACCGCCGATACGGTGCTGACGGCGGACCTGGCGGCCAACGGCGGCCAGGCGATTTGGATCGAGCCGTCGGATGGAGAAACGCATTAAGCCTATTCGAGGGCAGGGAGACAAAACATGGCCAAGGCAAAGAAACTCGGAGCATCGGTCTCGAGACGACCGGCGCAAGTGACGTTCGGGGTGTGCGCGGCGTGCGATCCGCGCATCGATGAGGCCAGCCGACAGCGCACGACCAACATCGTGGAGCTCATCGCCGACGAGATCGCCGCCGCGGTGACGATGCCGGACGGCTCAGCGGTCAACGTCGTTTGGTCGCCGGTGCTCATCGACGGCGAGAAGCAGGCCGATGCGGTCGCGCGGCAGTTTAAGGACGCCGGGGTCGAGGCGATCATCTGCACGCCGGACACGTGGGCGTTCCCGCAGTTGACGCTGATGAGCCTGCTGGCCCACGTGCCCGAACGGACGCCGGTCAATATCACCGTGGGCAACAGCGCGCCCAAGCCCGGCGTCGTCTACGCCCACGCGGTCAACGGCGCCCTGGCCCAGGCGGGCCGACTGACGCACCTGAACGTGGGCACCTGGCCGGACACGGGCCAAAAGCCCCGGCCCACCGTCGGCACGATTCAGGCCCTGGTGGACTGGTGCTACGCGGCGTTGACCTACGTCGGGCTCAAGGGCCGGCGGGTCGTGGTCTTCGGCCATGATTCGATGGGCATGGAGACGGCCCTGGCGCACGTCAACGCCACGCGGCGGTCCTTCGGGCTGGAGATCACACGGCTGGATATGAAGCTCCTGGCCGACATGCTCAACAAGGGCGCCTACAGCAAGAAGGAATGCAGAGCCCTGCGGGAGTGGATCGGCGGCCACTTGGGCAAGCGCCTGGACCTCTCGCAGGCGGACGCCGAGGCGAAACTCGATCAGTCCCTGGCGATGTACCTGATCATGCGTGACCTGCTGGCCGAGGTCGACGCCGTCGGCGGCGGGTTCATGAACCAGCTCGAATGGGGCAGCGACCCGCGCGGCATCCCGCTGCCGATCTGCGACCTGGCCGAGTCGCTGATGAACAGCACGTTCGATCACAACGGCGACAAGGCCGCGCTGCCGTTCGCCACCGAGGCCGACGTCCAGGGTCTGCTGACGATGCTCTTCAAGACCTGGCTCAGCGCCGGGGCGCCGCCCCTGTTCATGGACTTCCGCAAGGTGTGGGAGCCGTGGGAGATTCAGGCCAAGGCCCGCGACCTGGACGTGAAGTTCACCAAGAGCACGGTCTGGGCGGAGAAGGGCATCATCGACGGCGACAACAGCGGCTCGGCGAGCCTGAATTGGGCGGGCACACCCGGCGAGCCGGTCGAGAAGATTATGAAGCGGGTGTCCATGCCCGGCGCCGAGCTGTACTATTTCCCCGGCGGCGGCAACAGCGTTACGTTCGTCTCGCCCGGCGGCATCGAGGGCATCGCCAGCCGCCTGGCCTACAGCGAGCTGTCGGGGCTGTTCAGCCTCGTCTGGGACGAGGCGTTCACC
>DSDH01000222.1 GCA_011055475.1 Phycisphaerales bacterium
GACCTGGCCAAGCTGATCGGGATGGGTACGGCGGTCTACGAGGGCGAGACGAGTCTGGATGAGGCGTTCCGCGAGCGGCCCAAGGAACTGGAAGTGCCGGAGAACGGGACGGTGCGGGCGACGGCCAAGACGTCCGCCGAAGGCGGACCCGAGCCCGATGAGCCGGAGACCGACGAGGCGGGGGAGCCGGGCGACGATGAGGTGCCGTTTGACCCGGAGCCGGAGCCCGAACCCAAGCGCACGTCCCGCCGCACCCGTCAGACAACGAATCCGCCCCGCCAAGGCGCGTCTGAGACTTCGGCGGGCCAGACGACCGGCCGGCGGGTGAACTTCTTTGCGGAGGATTAGCCGTGAGACTCAAAGGCATCGAAATCAAACGATTCGCCGGGATCCGCGAGGCACAGATCGACCTGAGCCGGCCGGTGACGATGTTCATCGGACGCAATGCCCAGGGCAAGAGCAGCATCCGTGACGCGATCGCGTTTGGGTTGACGGGTATGGCGCGGGGGGTGACGAAGGCCAAGGATCACGGTCTCCTGGCCAACGATGGCGGTAAGGCGATGGAGGTCACGCTGACCTATGAGGATCAGGGGGACGACTGCATCACCCGCCGGGACGCCAAGGGCGGTTTCAAAGGGACTTTGGACAACCCGCTGTTGCCGTACTGCCTGGAGCCGCTGAGGTTCATCGGGATGCCCGCCAAGGAACGGGCGGCGATCCTCACGGCGGCCCTGGGGTCCCAAGAGGACGTGGTGCAGGCGGTGCTGGCCAGGCACCTGCCGAACATCGACGACGACATCGCCATGGAGATTCGGTCGTCGGGCATCGACCGCCTGAACGTCGAACAGCTCCGGGAAAAGGGCTTTGTGACGTGCCGGCGCGTGTACAAGCGGGAGCTGGCGCAGATTCCATCCGCCTGCGGCGGACCGAAGCCCGAGAGCTACGACCTGCCGGCGGGGTTCGACGCCGGCGCCGCCGAAGAGCGGTTGGCGGGGCTGGAGAAACGCATCGAGAAGGGCCAGCAGATGGTCGGCGCCCGGCAGGCGGCGCTGCAGCGACAGGCCGAGGCCGTGGCGGTACAACAGCAGATCGACGAGTTGCAGAGCCAGCGCCAGCCCGTGGGCAAGGGGGTGGATTTCGACGAGATCGTTCAGCGGCTCGGCCAGGTGGATGTCCTCTTGAAGCTTCTGGAGCAGGCGCAGCAAACCAGTGTCTGTCCGGTGTGCGGAAAGGCGGGGGTGCCGGTGGAGTTCGTGAACGTGGGTAACGAGCTGGCGGCGTGGGCCGAAAAGTACCGCGCCACGGTGGAGCGGGTGCAGCGGGCGGAGGCGGCCAACGCCAGGATCGACACGCAGATCGACGGCCTGGTGGCGCGATTGGAGGCGTTGCGGTCACAAGACTCGGCCACCTTGCCCGCCGGCAGCCAGGACAAGCTGGCAGAGCTGCAACAGCAGAGGGACCACCTCCAAACCCAGATGCAGGCGTATCGGCGTTTCTGCGAGGACCTGGGACGTTTCCATGCCGGCCAGCAGCGGGCCGAACGCCTGCGGCAACTGATTGCCGAGTGTGACGAGGCGGTGGAGCTGCTCAAGGACGGCGGCGTGGTTCAGTCCGAGATCGCCGCGGCGGGCCGGGCCCTGCCGATCCACGAGGCCCTGAAAGAGGCCTGGGGGGTGGCGGACTTCGAGATCCACGACAACGGCGAGATTGTCCTGCACGGTCGGCCGATTGAACTGGCCA
>DSDH01000490.1 GCA_011055475.1 Phycisphaerales bacterium
GCCGATTTCGGCCAATTCGGTGCACCATTCGAACCAGGAGACCGTGCTCCAGGCCATGAGTTTGTGGACGTCTGCGACCGTATTCCCGTCGAAGTAGCGTATGTCGAAGCGCGGCTTCAGGTGGTTCAGGACAGGCCGCAGGAAGGTGGGTCCATCGCCACCGCAGAAGAAGGCGATTCGCGGTCGTTCGGCCCGGATGCGGCGGGCCAAGGTCTGCAATTCCGGCCCGTCGCCAAGGTAGCGGGAGGCGGCCAGGACGATTTCGATGGCCTGGCCGGGGCGATCTTGGGCCAGAAGCGATTCGACCCATCGGAGGATGGCGTCGAGCCCGATACCCCCGCGGGCATGGAGCAATTCGACCATCCGGCCAATGGGCCGCTTTTGCCCCGTGGCTTGGCACAGGTCGAGGACGTTGCCGACGACCGAATCGGGGTCCTCAGCCAATTGCAGGGCGCGTTCCAGGCAGGCCAGGGCCTGATGATGGTGCCCCAGGCGGTGCAGGAGGACGCCCGCATCGTTCCAGGCCTCGGCATCGTCGGGACAGGTGGCGAGGTGTTCGCGCAGGGCGACGATGGCCTGTTCGGGCTGGTTGTCCCGTGCCAGGCTCAGGGCGCGGGCATGGTGATCGGTGCCGGCCAAGCGTTCACCTCCGTGCTTCCGCGGGTCGTATGAGTAACGTTGACATAGCCTTAGGTCGGCATGCGCGGCAGCAAAACTTGAGCCTCCCGCCTCGGGCGGAGGCGCGGGGGGGGCGCCTGTCGCGGGATGGCTCAGGCGTGGATCTTCTTGAGCAGCCAGGCCATGTTCTGACCCAGGGCCTTCATGGTGCGGATGCCCTCTTCATCGTCGGCGACCTCGCCGGGCTGCAAGCCGAAGCCGAAGTTCCAGTAGATCGAGCAGGGCACGATCATCTGGGCCAGGCCGAAGAAACAATTGATGGTGTTGTAGACCTGCACGGCCCCGCCCCGGCGGACGGCGACGACGGCGGCGCCCACCTTGCGGCGGTACATGTCATCGTTGGCCCGGCCGACGAGCCCGGCCCGGTCGATCAGGGCCTTGACCTCGGTGCTGACGCTGGCGAAGTACGTCGGCGAGCCGATGATGATGCCGTCGGCCTCAAGCATCTTGGCGATGCAGCCGTTCATGTCGTCGCTGACGGCGCAGCGGCGGTCCTTGTTCTCGAAGCACTTGTAGCAGGCGATGCAGCCGTGGAGCCTTTTGCCGGCCAGGTGCACCAGCTCGGTGTCGATGCCCTCGGCCGAAAGCTCGCCCAAGACCGTCTCCAGCAACAGATTCGTGTTGCCCTGCTTGCGTGGACTACCGTTGAACGCCACAACCTTCATGTCAGCCTCCCGAATCTCAAATGAGCCCTCTGCTTGTGGGGGTAGTGTATGCGAGTACCTCACATCCGTCAACGTCCGACCGGCCATGTCCCGGTTCAATCGGTCCATGTGTTGCGATTGGACTCGTGCGCCTCTGCGACCATGGAGTGAGTCGCCTTTGACGAACAGGCCATGCCCCATGCGTCCTGGGCGGCGGGGCACGGCCCCTGACCCGTGGTTTCTCATGCCGTCCAGAAGCATGCCCATCCGCCGCCGGTCCGCCGGAGGCGGATGGCCATGGCGTGACGCACGGGCACGCATCGCCAAGACATGCCCACGCGAGCGTGGGCATGCCACCCGGCGACGCATAGCCCCGCAGGGGCGTCAGTTCCATAGCCGGGGGCGTGAGCCC
>DSDH01000171.1 GCA_011055475.1 Phycisphaerales bacterium
AGGCGGATCGCGCCGTAAATTTGTTTTGCTCGGCGAACCAAACGTGTAAAATCGCCGATAGACCCGGTGCCCACCGCCTCGCGACGCATGGCCACGGCGGGCGACAGGGGCAAACACGGGACAAGGAAAGGCGGAACCAATGGAAGAACTCATCGGCAATGTCGCAGGACAGATCTGGGGTGTGCTCAATTCCCACAAGAATCCGGTTAACGTGACCGACCTGCCCAAGCTCATCAAGGCCAAGCCGCAGATCGTCTATCAGGGCCTGGGCTGGCTGGCCCGCGAAGGCAAGGTCGTGTACCACGAACGCAGCGGCAAGGTGGCCGTGTCGCTCAGCCCGGCTGAAGTTTGCTGCTGACATCCCGGCGCCCCATTACCCAACTCGAACGAGGCAGCTCGGGTTGTTGGCGAGTGGATCGTTTCGAGCGGCGAGGGGTTCTGTTGCGCGCCGAGGCCGTTACGTCAGTTCCACCGACCAGTACGCGTGATCAAGGAACTGCTTCCAACTGCGGTACCGTTCGTGGTTCAAATGCACGTGAATCACGGGGTTGCGCCGGGGCTTGAGGGGCTTGGCGATAAGGTGCATGCCGGCCTGTTTGGGGGTACGGCCGCCCTTTCGGCCATTGCATTCCGTACACGCGCAGACGATGTTCTCCCACGTGTTCTCCCCCCCCATCCGCCGGGGTATCACGTGGTCCAGCGATAGTTCCGACGTGGGGAATCGCCGCCCGCAATACTGACAGCGATTGCGGTCACGGGCGAAGAGATTGCGCCGGTTGAACTTGACCGTCTGCTGCGGCAACCGGTCATAGAACAGCAGCCGGATGATCCGTGGCACGGCAATATCGAAGTGCACCGTGTGAATCCAGTCGTTCTTCTGGGCTTGGAATCGCCGCTTCAGCTCACTGGCCTCGCGCCAGCTCTGAAAATCGTAGTTCCCGTAGGTGCCGTCCTCGCAGGTGACCACTTCGGCCAGGTCGCGGAACAAGAGCGAGAACGCGCGCCGCACACTGACAACGCGGACCGCCATGTAGTGCTTGTTCAGAACCAGCACCCGGCAATCCAAAGCCGACTGATGTACACCCGAAATCATACAGCCTCCAGGACAAGACCGCCCTACTGCGGCCTTCCCCTGTCTCTTTATACCACACTCCAAACCGTCGTGCAAGCAGCAATGGTTCGTCCGGCGGTGCAGGCCGCACGGCCGCACCCACCGTGCGCTATAAGGACGGGGCTTCCTATGGCTGGTCCGGGGACGCCCCCCTATCACTGGTCGCAAGTTCCTCAAGCAGGCGGGTCGCGCCGGCGTGCTGGGGCGAGAGCCGCAGGCAGATGCGGGCCTGGTGGATGGCCGCGGCCGACTCGCCATTTTGCGCTAGCAGCCGCGCCAGAGCCAGCCGCCAGCCGACGTGGCCATACTCCAGCGTCAGGGCCCGCCGATAGAGCGCCACCGCCTCGTCCTCGCGGCCCCGCTCGGCCAGCATCCCCGCCAACGCCGCCAGCGTGTGCCCCGCGGCATCCGGCTCGGCCGCCCGAACCGAGAGCAGCTCAAACAGCCGCTCGCGGACCGCCTCGGCCCGCGTCGCCTCATCCTCGCGCCGGGCCAGCAGCCCCGCCAGCCGGCTCAGCCGCCCCACGTCGTCGCCCGCCAGCTCCAACGCCAGGTCCGGCTGCCCCGTATCGACGTAGATCGCGGCACACTCCGTAAACAA
>DSDH01000531.1 GCA_011055475.1 Phycisphaerales bacterium
GCTTGGCGTCGATTAGGGCCCATCCCGCCGCATGGGCATCGACGGGGTATTTAAGCAGCCCGACCCGGCGGGGTCAAGGGAAATGCCCCGCCATCACGCCGCGTGTGTGCGACACAAAAAGGTGGCGGGGAGTCACGCGGCACGTTGCAGGGCCCAGTAAGCAGCCCATTGCCGGCTGTGGTCCAGGGCGGCCAGGGCGAGCATGGCCTCGACGTTGTCGCTGTCCCAGCGCATCCCGGACCCCTTGACTCGTGCGGTCAAGGTACCGCACTGGCTTTCCGTCGGCCCGGACCCACAATCGTATCCCTGCGCCCGGAAGCTCGGATAGTCCGTCTTCGAGATCCGCCGCTCCACATAGTCCCGCAACGACGTCAAGGACGCCCGGCGTTGCTCCGTGTGTCGACGAACGTACGGTGCGAGCCGATGCAGCATGACCCGGGAGCCCTGCTCCCAGGCCGCATCGAGCATCGTCGTTTGCCAAACCTGGGCCTTCGAGCTGCCCTCCCCGTATACCGCGTGGCTGGTCTTCACCACGTGTTCCTTCAAGTGATACCAATCCAGAATGTGCTCGTTGAGCATCGGCAGCTTCAACCGGTATTGCCGCTCGATCCAGGGGGCCCCGTCCGCGACGGAGTAACTGAACGTCGCCTGCCCCAGTTTCACCTTGGCCGCCTCCCGACGCATCATTCGGCCAAATCCTTCGCTGTCGGCCAACGTGGCCGCCACGTGCAGCTTGGACTTGTCCTGGCTGTAGAACGCCAGCACCTTGGCCTCCTTGTACGGCCCGTCGGCCCCCGTCTTCGGCCGGCCCGGCCGACGCCTCGAACGACGCCCCGCCCCTTGCCGTTTGGCCGCCTCCGTCGCGCGACGCTTGGCCTTCTGCGACTCCGGAACCACCGGGACAAACACCCCATCTGCGCCGGTCACCATCACCCCGTCCGAGCACGCCGCCGCGGTGAACGAAGGGGGGATCGACCCCGCACGCTGGGTGGCAATCACCCGGTGCCCTTCAGCCTCCACCACCCGCCGAATGCGGTCCTCGCTCAAGGTCAGTTGGGCCGTTCGCCGCAACGAACGAGCCACGTGGCCGAACGAACTGTCCAGCGCCTCCAGGCAACACATCTCGCGAACGCCAGGACTCACGCGGTGTTGCTCGATGCCCAACCAGCGGTCCGTTGGATGAAGGGTCCCGGTGGCCTTCGACCAGTACACCGTCCGCTCAATCGTCACCGTCCCATTGACCGTCTCGTGCGTCACCGTCTTCTTGCCCTTGTGGCGAAGCCCTTTGGGCCGAGGGGGAAAAAGCCTCCTGCTTGGCGTGCAGGAGGCTGAGGACTTTCTGGTAGGCCTGTCGCCGGAATCGGCCGTGGGCCTCTCGCACCGGCTCCTCGCTGTCGGCAATGATCCGTCCCGCCTGGGCCGCGTTCATCGCGGCGGCCATCTCCTCGGCCAACGCGTCAATATCACCCGCCAGCATCGCCTTGATCTCTTCTGCCGTAACCTTCTTGTCTTCCATGACTCATCTCCTATCAGCGACATTGTGATAAGTCACTTTATCATAAGAGGTTACGTCACGCCATAAAAAAATGTCGCACACACGCCGCGTCGTCCCTGCAACATCCCCTTGGCACCCGGTCGGTCGGGCCGTATAATCCGCCTGTTGGCAATGGATAAAGGGGACCCTATGCCCGCACCGGACAACATTCTGCGAC
>DSDH01000022.1 GCA_011055475.1 Phycisphaerales bacterium
CTGGTTAACGCTGCACTCGATCACCTGATCAGTGAAACGGCCAAGGAAGAAGTCCTGCTGGTGCTGATGACCAACCCCGACTTCAGCCCCGCCGCTGAGGAACTGATCCTCCAGCGATTGACCAATTTCACGTCCCCCGCCCGGCGGCAGCGCCTGCTGGCCGCCATGCCGAGATTCCGCGGAATCGACCGATCCGAATTGGATCTCCTGGGCTGGCTATGGGACAGGCTCCGATAATCATGGCGTGCGCGGCACAATCCGGCGGCCATGTCAACGGGTCGGGCCCGGACCCTCAGAAGAGCCCCTCACGGGGTTCCCCACGCGAGGCAAAAAAGGCTAAGGTTTGCGTTCCGGCCCTGCCGATACAAACGCCGTGACTTGAACGCCCCGAAAGGGCAATGCGCGTGAATCGATCGCCAAATACAACCACGACCAATGATCCCTTCGAGGACTTTTCCTGCCCAAGCGACTTCCAGTGCTGTCGGCGGGCGGATTTCTCCCAAACGACCCGTTTCGGGGATGCGCAATGCGTGCTCTGTGTCTCAGAGCACCCCCACGCCTGCCCTCACGCGGTTCGTTTTGCCGATTCCGTCCTTTGCGCGTGTCCGGTGCGGACGGCGCTGTTGGAGCGCCTTCTGCAGCGCCGCAGCGGGTGCCTCGAATCGGTCTGTTGAGCGGATAAGGCGTCCCCGGCGGCCGGCGAGCTCGACCCGCCCGCGGGATCAGGCCACGTCCACCAACCCCAGACTGTCCCCGAACTTACGCCGCAAGGCCTGCCGAAGGGCCTGGTGCTCCGGTTGCGACAGGCCCGGATCGTGCTGCACCAGCGCGAATGCGTCCCGTCGCGCCAGGTCCAACAGCTCGTAATCCTCGACGATGTTGGCCAGCTTCAGATCGGGCAACCCGTGCTGACGCGTGCTGAACAGCTCGCCCGGCCCGCGCAGCCGCAGGTCCTGCTCGGCGATCTCGAAACCGTCGTTGCTGCGGGTCATGATCTCCAGCCGGTCGACGGCCTGCTCGTCGTCGGTCTCGGCGAACAGCAGGCAATACGCGTTGTTCTGTCCGCGGCCGATCCGCCCGCGTAGCTGGTGAAGCTGCGCCAGCCCGAACCGGTTGGCGTTTTCGATGACCATGATGGTCGCGTTCGGCACATCCACGCCCACCTCGATCACAACGGTCGAGACCAGCACCGCGACGTGCCCGGCGCGAAAATCCGCCATGACCTGGTCGCGTTCGGCCGGCTTGATCCGCCCGTGCAACAGCGCCACCCGAAACTCACCAAACACCTTCCGCCGCAACAGCTCGTATTCGGCCGTCGCGGCCTTGACCTGCCCTTCATCCGGGTCGCTGTCGATCCGCGGATACACGAAGTATGCCTGCCGGCCCGCCCGCAGGCGTTGGCGGATGAACTCCCACGCCGCAGTCCGCTCGTGCGGCTGCACCCAGCGGGTGATCACCTTGCCGCGGCCAGGTGGTGCGTGCCGGATCGTCGACACGTCCAGGTCACCAAAGGCGGTCATCGCCAGCGTCCGCGGGATCGGCGTGGCCGTCATCACCAGGCAATGCGGAGCGTGACCCTTGCGCAGCAGGTGCCGCTGACGAACGCCGAACTTGTGCTGCTCGTCGATCACCACCAGCCCCAAATCCGCGAACGCGATATCCTCCTGCAACAGGGCGACCGTGCCCACGACGATGTCGATCCGCCCC
>DSDH01000301.1 GCA_011055475.1 Phycisphaerales bacterium
AAAACCGTACCACTCGATACGGGGGTGTACTTGGAACCGCGGGCCTCCAAGAGCCCCGTGCGATCGGTCGCCAGGAACGCCTCGGCCGCCAGAGGATTGGCCCCCGTGCACCTCGCCACCACGGCTCCATCGGCCTGCCCGGTCTCCATCAGGTGCAGGATCAGGCCCGTGATCCCCCCGCCCGATGCGGCGTCCAGCCGAACGGCATCGTC
Organism: Phycisphaerales bacterium; assembly: GCA_011055475.1. Classification (GTDB taxonomy): domain Bacteria; phylum Planctomycetota; class Phycisphaerae; order Sedimentisphaerales; family Anaerohalosphaeraceae; genus DSDH01. The sequence continues at coordinate 213 of DSDH01000301.1, forward strand.
CGGTGAATGCACCAGGTGACAGGGGTAGTCCGCCCGCCGCAGGTCATCGTCGAAGTCGGGGGCCGTTCCACCCAGAAGAAACGCGCTCGGACAGACTTGAACGCAGCATCCGCATTTCGTACACCGGCTCTCATCGACCCGGGGCCAGTTAAACCGCCGGCCATACTGCATCTCGATGCACCCCGCCGGACAGGCCGCCACGCAGGCCCCGCAACCACAACAGGCCCTGCTGTCGACCACGGCCGCGATACTCCTCGCTTGTCCACCGCGACGCGTGGATCGCCGAGCACGGTCCCCCGTCGCAATGACGTCCTGCACAGCGGCTCCATTATACATGTCTGGCACGTTGGTACTCTCGTCCATGCTGCCAACTGAGGATCACGCCCTTGGGTTTCCTCTCGTGGGCGGCCCGCCGCACGGCTCGCACCGTGACCGGAGCGAGAGTCCGCTGCCATTGAATCAGTGAGGCGGTGATCCCTAAGAACCCATAAAACAGTGAAACCGGCTGGCCGAACAGGCTGACACTCATGAAGACCACCATCAGCCCGGCCAGGGCGCTGAACAAGGCCCACGCCACCGCGACCACCCAGGGATCGCGGGCGGTCTTCACCGTTCTCAGCAAATCGCGGACCGCGACAACGAGCATGCCACAGAACGCCAGCAAGCCGACCAGTCCGGATTGAACCGCTATCAACAGATAGTGATTGGTGATATCCGTCCACGCCATCCCTACGTATCGCCCCCAGCCGGGGTCTCGCCCACCAAAACCCGCCAGCCACCATTGACCGACCGTATCGATTGCCGCGTCAATCAGCCGCGCCCGGTGCCATCCCGCGCCACCCAGCGGGTTCGCGTAGCTGAACAGAACGTGATAAAAGGGCCGGTTACTGACGATGGACACCAATGCCATCAAGGCCAGGGTCCCCCAGAACAGCGGCTTGAGCCAGTTCGGCCGAGACGCCAACAACATGAAGAACAGCACGGCCAACACCATGACCCACGGGCCGCTGGACATGCTGGTCAAGGCGCCAAGGATCACCAGGGCCGAAAGCGGCCACGCCCCGAAGGCCCAGATGCCCTTCTCCCGGCGCAGCATCCACACCAGTGGCAAGAACAAGGCGAAGGTCGAACCGAACATAATGGGATGACCGAACGGGCCGAACGCCCGCGTGAAGCCCCACCGCCCTTCCATCCGCTCGGGATTCATGATTAGTGAATTGGCCCTGGCCCAACGGCAGTACTTGGCCAGGCCGACAAAGAAATACTCGCCGGAGGCGGCCTCGACGGCGCCCAACAGCGCCAGCGGGGCAAGAAGGACCGCGGCAAGCTTGACAAACGACACGAGCCCCCGCCGATCACGGATGATCAGCCGAAAACACGCGTACACGAAGGCCGTATCAACAAAATAGCCGCCACGATTCACCAGGGAATCCGAAGTGAGATTGGCCAGACAGTACATCACTACCCCGAGCACCAAGCTGCC
>DSDH01000045.1 GCA_011055475.1 Phycisphaerales bacterium
CCGTCGCGACAGCCGACCACCCATGACCGCTCCTCATTCAACCCTGCACCATCCCCCACGCGGACTCCTGCGCATCGACACGCTCCCGCCGCGAGTCATCCTCACGCACACGCCCCACGCCGCTGCGCGACCGCCCCCCTGCGTATCAGACGCCCCAGACCCGTCGGTTTCTTGCCCTGGCTCGTGAAAAGCAGGCGGTCGGGCTCTTCCGGCCACTCGTATCCCGCGACCCGCCGTGATCAGTGATCCACCGGCTCGCCCAGGAAATCCACCAGCTCCTTGAACACGTCGCGGAGCAACCGCGGATCGTTCGCCTCGACGTTCAGCCGCAACAACGGCTCGGTGTTGCTCGGCCGCACGTTGAACCACCAATCCTTGAACTGGACGGTGATCCCGTCCAGATCGTCGATCTTACCCTGGCTGTATTTGCGGGCCAAGTCCCGCATGGCCGCTTCCTTGTCGTCCACTTCGAAGTTCACTTCACCCGTTGCGTAATACCGCCGCAGCGGGGCCACCCGTTCGCTGACGGGCGCATCGTGCATGCTCACGATATTGAGCATGTGCACCAGCGTAATCATGCCGGAATCGGCGTAAAAGTTGTCGCGGTAATAGAAGTGTCCGCTGAGTTCCCCTCCGAACACCGCATGGCTGTCGCGCAACGTTTTCTTCATAAACGCGTGCCCCACGCGCTCCCGACGAGGAATCCCGCCATACTTGATGATCTCTTCCTGCACGACGCGGCTGCTGCGCAGATCATACACCACCGCCGCGCCGGGATTTTCCTCCAGGAAATACGGCACCATCAGCGCCGTGATGATGTCGCAGCCGACGGTTTCTCCCTGCTCGTCGACCATCATCAGTCGATCCGCGTCGCCGTCAAAGCATACGCCGAAGTCCGCCTGCTCCTCGACGACCACCTGCTTGAGCTCGGCCAGGTTCGCCTCCACCAGCGGGTTCGGATCGTGTACAAACGTGCCATCGTGATCGAAGTTCAGCCCGATCAATTCAATCGGCAGATCGCCGAACAGCAGCGGCACCATCCGCCCGGCCATCCCATTCGAGGCATCCACCACCACCCGCAGGGGCTTGAGGCTTGGCGCGAGGAACTTGAGCACGTGCCGCTTGTACTCCACCGTCAAGTCCACCTGCTCCACCGAGCCGCTGACCTTGCCATGCGTGTGGAGCAACGACGAGGCGATGTGCTTGATCTCCTTGAGCCCCGTGTCGCGACCGACGGGCTTGGCCTCCAGCCCGGAGATCTTGAACCCCGCGTACTGGGCCGGGTTGTGGCTGGCCGTCACCTGTACCCCCCCGCACGTGCCCAGGTGATTAATCGCGAAGTAGATCTGCGGCGTGTCGATCATCCCGATGTCGATCACGTTCGCCCCCGTCGCGTTCATCCCCTCGATCAACGCCCGCGTCAGCGACGGGCTGTGCGTGCGCATGTCGTGCCCCACGCAGACGCACTGGGCGTTGGCCTGGCCCCGCTCGTAGCCCCGCAGCAGGGCCCGCAGGAACTGCGCCGTCGCGTGTCCGATCTTCCAGGCCGCCGCCTCGTCCACCTGGTCGGGATAAACCCCACGGATGTCGTACGCCTTGAATATCGAGGTGTCCATGCCGCCACTCCGCCAAACCCGATCCTGTTCACGCATCCCTATCGTCCGAAGTGTACGGCTCCCCCGGGCC
>DSDH01000412.1 GCA_011055475.1 Phycisphaerales bacterium
ATACCTTTAACGGCAGCGGCGATGACATGCTTGACCTCGAAGCCGATGCCTATATCGAGGGCAATCTCTTTGTGCACTGTGTGCGTGACGCCTGGAATACCGCCTCGGGCGAATCGAACGTCCTGTCCGCGGGCGCGGGCCGCACCTACTGGCTGGTACGCAACGTCTTCCACGACGCCCAGCACGTCGCCCAAGTCAAGGACGAGGCGTTCCTGGACTTCGTCAACAATACGGTGACGGACATCTCGCACGCCGCGATCTACTTTGATCTGGGTCTGCCCGGACGGGGTCCCGGCCGAGGCGCCTACGTGGAGGGATGCGTGTTCGATGGCGTCGCGGAGGTCTTCGCCGGCGTCGTGTCAACCACCGACTTGGCGGTCCACTGGTCGATCGGCCCGGAGGAACTCCTGCCGTGGGGCCAGGGCAACCTTTCGGACGATCCACAATTGATCGACCCGGTGCAGGGGGAGTACGGCCTGGCCCCGACCTCGCCGGCCCGCGGAGCCGGTCCCAACGGTTTGGACATGGGGGCCTGCGTCCCCGCCGGGGCGTCGATATCGGGTGAGCCGACGCACACGACGTGGAGGACCGCGGCCACCTTGACGGTGGGTGGGCCGGGAATCGTGGCGTACCGTTATCGTGTTAACGAAGAGCCCTGGAGCGCCGTCCGGGCGATTGCCGAGCCGATCCATCTGACGGCCTTGTCGGACGGGTCATCCTTCCAGGTAGCCGTGTTCGGCCAAGACCTCACTGGACGCTGGCAGGACACCCCAACCCTCTCCCGGCCGTGGACGGTGGATAGCACCTATCGCCGCCTCCATATCAATGAGGTCCTGGCGGCCAACCGCTCGGTGACCTGGGAGGGCTGGCTCGGGGGCCTGGTGGAATTGTACTACGATGCCCCCCCCGGCGAGTCGCTCGACTTGACGGGGATGGGCCTGACCGACAGGCCGGATGAGCCGCACCGGTTCACCTTCCCCGCCGGTGTCGTTCTGATGGGTCAAGAGTATTTGGTCTTGCCTGCCGACGCCCAAGATGGCCTTGACGGGATCCACCTGGGGTACGGTCTGGACCGCGATGGCCAGGGGCTCTACCTCTGTGATACGGACGGCACGTTGCTCGATGCGGTCGAGTTCGGCCGTCAGGTCGAAGACTGCTCCATCGGGCGACTCGGCCCCGAACGCGCCTGGGCCTTGACCATTCCGACGTTTGGCCAGCCTAACCGGCCGCAGGCAACCGGCCCGGCGACCCACCTGAGGATCAACGAATGGTTCACCCATGGCCACGTTCGTTTCGAGGATGATTTCATTGAACTGTTCAACGCATCCCCTCTTCCCGTCTGCCTGGGTGGTCTTGCGATCAGCGACAACCCCGCCGGCGGGCTACAGGGTGCCGCCTTTGAGCCGTTGAGCTTCATCGGTGGCGGCGCGTACGCCGCCTTTGACGCGGTCGGGCGCGACGCGCCGGGGGAGTTGAATCTGCGGCTTAGCGCCGAGCAGGGCCACATTATCCTCTTCGACAACACCGGCCCCTTGGACTGGGTTCTCTATGGGCCCCAGATGGCGGACATCTCCCAGGGGCGGCTTCAACAGCCACCGGGGTTATATGGTTTTTTTGAACTGCCGACGCCCGGCGCCGCCAACCCGGAACCCCTTTCCGCGTGGACTCAGACACTTCCACTC
>DSDH01000435.1 GCA_011055475.1 Phycisphaerales bacterium
CACGCATCGGAACGCCCGCCGGCCACAATCAGGACGCCTCGCCCGGGCGGACGGAGACTATCGTGCCGACGGTGCGAAAGGCCCTGGGCGATAAGGTGAGCCTGCTGGTGGACGCCAATAGCTGCTATACGCCGGACAAGGCCATCGAAGTGGGTAAGATGCTGGAGGCCAACGGCGTCGTTCACTTCGAGGAGCCCTGCCCCTACTGGGAGTTCGAATGGACCGCGCAGGTGAACAAGGCCCTCAAGGTGCCGATCACCGGCGGCGAACAGGACAACGATCCGGCGCAGTGGCGGCGGATCATCGCGGCCAAGGCCTATGACATCGTGCAGCCGGATGTATGCTACCTGGGCGGCCTGACGCGGACGCTGCGGGTGACCGAGATGGCCCGCGCGGCCAAGCTGCCGGTCGTGCCGCACTCGGCCAACCTGTCGATGGTCACCGTATTCGCGCTCCACCTGATGGGGGCGATCCCCAACGCCGGGCCATACGTGGAATACACCATCGAAAGCACACCCTGGACCCGTGAGCTGTACCAGCCCGTCCTCAAGGTCCGTGATGGCAAGGTGGCGGTCCCCAACGGGCCCGGCTGGGGCGTGTCGCTCAATAAGGCGTGGCTGGAGAAGGCCCACCGCCAGGTTACGGAGTGAGGCCCCTGTAAGAAGGCGCGCTATGAACGCAAACGGCAAGGCGGTGTTTCTGTACGGGCCCGAGTTGGAGACCTATCCCTACCCGCCGACGTGTCCGTTCAACACCAGCCGGGCGGGCAAGGCGCGGGCGATCCTGCTGCCCATGGGCCTGCTCAGCGGTCCGGACCACGCGGAGGCGCCGCCGATGCGGGCGGGCCGCCACGTGTTGGAGGCCTTCCACACGCCGGACTATCTCGAAGTCCTGGAGCGGATGAGCGCCGGCGAGTACGAGTTCGACTGGCTGGCGTACGGTCTGGGGACGGGCGATTGCCCGGCGTTCGTGGGGGTCTGGGATTATTCCGTGCTGGCCTGCGGGGCATCGGTGCAGGGCGCCGAGATGATCCTGCGGGGCGAGGCCGCCGTGGCGTTCAACCCGTCGGGCGGTTTGCATCATGCGTTTCCGTCGCGGGCGGCGGGCTTTTGCTATCTCAACGACGTTGTCCTGGCGTGCCAGACGCTGGCCGCGGCGGGCCGGCGGGTGCTGTTCGTGGACATCGACGTGCACCACGGCGACGGCGTCCAGGCGGCCTTCTACGACCGCGACGACGTGATGACCATCTCGCTGCATCAGGATGGCCGGACGTTGTTCCCCGGCACGGGGTTCGTCGAGGAGATCGGCCAGGGCGCGGGGCGTGGGTACGCCGTGAACCTGCCGCTGCCGATGGGGACCTACGACGCCGCGTACCTGCGGGCCTTTCGCGAGGTGGTGATGCCGCTGGCTCAGGCCTATGGGCCGGATGTGATCGTCCTGGAGATCGGGGCCGACACGTTGGCCGGCGACCCGCTGGCGGGGCTGGGCCTGACGAACAATGCCATCGCCGAGGCGATCGGCCTGCTCCGCTCGCTCGGGCGGCCGATCCTGGCGACGGGCGGAGGCGGCTACAATATCGAGAACACCGCGCGGACCTGGGCCCTGGCGTGGACGGTCCTGTGTGGCCAGGAACTGGATGACGAGGCCTCGGCGGGCCTGGGTGGAGTCTTCCTGCAGACCCC
>DSDH01000624.1 GCA_011055475.1 Phycisphaerales bacterium
GAGCCAATCCTGGGCCAGGATCCGTGCGTCGGCCACGTCGACCAAGCCGTCGGTCGTTACATCGCCGGCCAAAACGCCCTGTGCGAGCCACGCGTTCGAAAGGAGGGACAGGTCGGTCAGTCCCACGAAGCAGTCGCGATCGAGGTCGCCCGGGGCGGCGACGACCGGATCGAACAGGGCCCCGCCACATGGTTGCATGAACGATCGGGCCCCCAGGGCATACAGCCGGGCGATCTGCGCATCGCTCAGCGCCACATCGAAAAGGGCCACGTCATCCAGGGCACCATGCATGAACTCCGCTCCGTTGGTCCCCAGCCGCACATCCTCACAGATCGCCGTCGCGATAGGCTGGGCATGGACCTCCAAGGCGTCGGCGGGCTGACGCACACCGTCCACGTACACACGCACGCCCTCCACCCCTTGGACATCGTCGGGCAATACAACCGCCAGGTGCGTCCATCGGTCGGTATCGATCGCCGTCCGGGTCTGGATGTATCCGCCCCCGACGGCCAGACGCAGATGTGCCGTTGAACCCACGGGGAACAGGCGCCACTGCCAAAGCATCCCCGGCCCCGAATCGCCCCAGCGCAGGATCACACTGTCGGTGTCTTGGGGTGCGAAGCGGGCCCACACCGCGCAGGTTCTCGGCGCGTTTCCCGTGATGCCCTTATAGCCCGTGATCGTGACCCCATCATGGCCGTCCATGTGCAAGGCGTTGCCGCAAACGCCCTCAACGATGCCGGGATCCCCCTGGACCGTTCCATCCCGATTCTGTCCGCTGCCATCCTTCAGGTTCCCGTCGCCGATCTGATCGGCCGGCCACCATCCCGCCAGCCCCGTTTCCGACGGGGCCGGATGGGTGTATTCGACGATGGTCATGGCCAGGTCCTCATTGCTCATGGCCGCGGCGTTTCGATAGGCCTGCCCATCATCGTAGCGGTTCCAGGGTTCCTGGAGGAACGCGGTGAAGGATTGGCCCTGGGGGTTGCGGGCTTCGACATAGTAACACTGCCCGGGGGTGAGGGGGACCTGCCCGGGCTGATAGCTCACGCCGCACAAATCCGCGCTGGAGGCGAAATAGGCCCCCTGCGCGGTCTTTTCGGGACCGACGCGGGGCCCGGTGGGGCCCCCTTGGCGAACGGTCCACGTCAGCTCAAAGGTGGGCTCGACTCCATTGGCCTCGAACAGATCGACCGCCGCCAGGCTGGTCCCGGTGGCGATGAATGTCTGGCCCCATGAAGTCCCCCCCTGGCCGGCCAGATTGCCCGGTCCCGGCGAGCGTCGCGTATGGGTAACCGCCTGGTGATTCCGGTCCACGAAGACCGCCATGTGAAGATCGAAGTCCCTGGGGTTGCCATCGCCGTCGTAGGCCCGGCCATGGGCGTAGCCGTTGGCGTCCTTGTTTCGTTTGTAGATGGCCAGGCCGCCGTCGATATGGACGTTGACCGCGTACATCTTCCCGTACGTCAGTGGCACCTGACCGGAGGGCCAGCGGACCCATTCATCGGAATCGGCCCCCAGTTGCCCGTCCGTGCCGTAGCCCACCTGCTTCCACTGACGCACATCCGGCTGGCCGTTATCTTCCAGAATTCGCACCTGGGCGGTCTTGCCGTTGTACAGCCCGCTGCCGGCCATTCTCCAGGTGACGCCGCGCACGGCCGTGCCCGTCGC
>DSDH01000648.1 GCA_011055475.1 Phycisphaerales bacterium
CAAGACCATGCACTGGAACGCCATCCGCTATTGCATCGGTTTCCCGCCGGATTTCTGGTACGACATCGCCGATGAGGTCGGGTTTCTCATCCAGGATGAGTTCCCCATCTGGCTGCTGGGCCGGGCGCCGGAGAACCCCATCGCCGAGAGGATCATCCCCGAGTACGCCGCGTGGATGCGACACCGCTGGAATCACGCGTGCGTGGTTATCTGGGATGCCCAGAACGAGAGCCTCACCGACCAGACGGGCAAGGCCCTGCAGGTGGTGCGGTCGCTGGACCTGTCGAATCGGCCCTGGGAGAACGGCTGGGCCGAGCCGCAGGCCCCGACCGACTGCGTCGAGTCGCACCCGTACCTGTTCATCCGCTCCTGGAGCGGGCAAAAGCCCTTCCGGATGAACGAGATGCCCGGCGTGGGCCCGGTGCCGCACCTCAATGACCGCCAGAAGAAGCTTTCGGTTCCGATCATCATCAACGAGTACGGCTGGCTGTGGCTCAATCGCGACGGCACGCCGACGACGTTGACCAAGAAGATCTACCGTGATCTGCTGGGGGACTGGTCCACAACGCAACAGCGGCGCCACCTCTACGCCCGCTCTCTGGCCGCGTTGACCGAGTTCTGGCGGACGCGCCGCACGTGTGCGGGCGTGCTGCACTTTTGCGGGTTGGGGTACTCGCGGTCGGGCCTCTTGGAGCGGCCCGAGGGCGGGGCCACGAGCGATCATTTCATCGACCTCGAGCGGCTCATCCTGGAGCCGGACTTCGAGCGGTACGTCCGCGACGCGTTCAGCCCCGTGGGCGTCATGCTGGACTATTGGGCCGAAAGCGAGCGGTCCGGGCAGCGACGCTCGTTGAAGATTCACATCATCAACGACTACCACGAAGATTGGGACGGCCGCCTTGTGCTGCGGATCATCGGACCGGCGACGGACGCCATCCTTGACAGTCGCCCGTGTACGGTGAAGGCGTTAGGACACGAGGTCATCTCGCTCGATGCCACGCTGCCCACGCAGGTCGGGGATTATACGCTGATCGCCGGGTTGCAGGATGAATCGGGCCTGAACGTGCAATCCTGCCGCGATGTGCGGATCACGTGCGAGGGGAACTGACATGGATGACACCCTGATGGGCACGCCGCGTAAGGGCGGCAGCATGGTCTACGTGGCGCTGGTCAGCGCCGTCGCCGCTTTGGGCGGCCTGCTGTTCGGGTACGACACCGGCGTGATCTCCGGGGCGATCGGGCCCGTGGTCGAGCGCTTCGGGCTGGATTCGACGATGGAGGGCTGGGCCGCCTCGTGCGCCTTGGTCGGCTGCATGGTCGGCGCGGCTCTGGCCGGAACGCTCAGCGACCACCTGGGCCGCAAGAAGGTGATCGTCCTTTCTGCGGTGTGTTTCCTTATCTCGGCGGTGGGGACCGCCCTGCCCCGCAACCTCGTAGAGTTCATCCTGTTCCGCTTTCTCGGCGGCCTGGGCGTGGGGGCGGCCTCGATGACCAGCCCCATGTATATCGCCGAGATCAGTCCCGCCCGTATCCGGGGCCGCATGGTCTCGCTCAACCAGTTCGCCATCGTCTCCGGCTTTCTGGTCGTGTACTTTGTCAACTACTTCATCGCCCGGGGCCGGAGCGATGACTGGCTGGTGGTGTCGGGTTGGCGGTGGATGTTCGG
>DSDH01000401.1 GCA_011055475.1 Phycisphaerales bacterium
CTTCCACTGACGCACATCCGGCTGGCCGTTATCTTCCAGAATTCGCACCTGGGCGGTCTTGCCGTTGTACAGCCCGCTGCCGGCCATTCTCCAGGTGACGCCGCGCACGGCCGTGCCCGTCGCCAGGAAGGTCTGGTACCAATCCCAGGGACCCCAATCGGTCCAGCCATCCTCGCGCCAAAAGCAAGAGTAATCGACGTCCAGCAAGACCGTGAGGGTCTTAGGCTGATCATCCGATATGCGAACATTCGGCACCACTTTGGGTGAGGCGAAGAAATCGGGCTGATTGATGTAGATCGAGTACATTCCGGCAGGCAGGTTGTCGATCCGGTAGTAGCCGTCGTGGGTCGTGCCGACGCCCGGCACAGCGCCCAGCCGGCAAAAGCGCCCGCCCACGCCGGGGGCATCGGGGCTGAGGAACAGATTCCACTCGTAGAGTTCCACCATGCCCATCTCGGACACGCCTTTGACCCGTTCGAAGCCGCAATGCCCCTCGATGGAGCCGACACCCCAGGCGATCGACCCCCACGGCAGACAAAACCATGCCAAGGCCCATACGGCAGACGTTGTGCTCTTCATCATCGCATCTCCCGAACATCCATCCCCCCCTATCATACGAAAACCCACCCAAAGAATCAAATGTTGAGCCTGCCAATGCCGGTGCGGGGCGAGCTTGCATCCCCGCCATGATCGCCTATAATCGGGCGTTCTTGGCGCCGGCGGATAGCCGGACGCCGAAACCGCGGAATAATCCAGTGGGAACGGGAATGAAGGCAGAGATAATCGAGCAGGTCGAAGCGCTCAAGCGCGGTACCGTGGAGATCTTCAGCGAGCAGGAGTTGGCCCAGCGGCTCAGCGAGGCCGCCGGGCAGGGCCGGCCCCTGCGGGTCAAGCTGGGCATGGACCCCACCGCGCCGGACATTCACCTAGGCCACACCGTGGTGCTGCGCAAGTTGCGGCAGTTTCAGGACTTCGGCCACAAGGCGGTCCTCATCATCGGCGATTACACCGCCCGGATCGGTGACCCAACCGGGCAGAACACCACCCGCCCGATGCTCGGCGGCGAACAGATCGAAGCCAACGCCCGCACCTATTTCGAGCAGGCGGGCAGGATTCTCGACATGTCCGAGGACAAACTCGAAATCCGCTACAACAGCGAATGGCTGGCCGGTCTGAAGCTCGCCGACGTGATCAGGTTGACCGCGTCGATGACGGTCGCCCGGATGCTCGAGCGCGATACGTTCGAGCTGCGGTACAAAAAGGGCGACCCGATCGGCGTACACGAGTTCCTTTACCCGCTCATGCAGGGCTACGACTCGGTGATGATCCGCAGCGACGTGGAGCTGGGCGGCACGGACCAGACATTCAACAACCTAGTCGGGCGGGATTTGCAGCGGCTCGACGACCAGCCGCCGCAGATCGTCATTACCATGCCGATCCTCGTCGGGCTCGACGGCAAGGACAAGATGAGCAAGTCGAAGGGCAACTACATCGGCGTCACCGATCCGCCCGGGCAGATGTTCGGCAAGACGATGAGCATCCCCGACGACCTGATGGACAATTACTTCACGTTGCTGACCGATCTGCCGGTCGAACGGATCGCCGAGCTCACCGACCCCTCGCGGACCCATCCCAAGCAGGCCAAGGTCCTGCTGGGCAAG
>DSDH01000146.1 GCA_011055475.1 Phycisphaerales bacterium
CAGCCCCACTCCGCTCACCCGCACCGAGGGCTTTATGAGCGTCGTCGCCCGCCTCACGCCCCACGGCAACGCCGTCGACGCCTACTACAGCCTGATGGCCGAAAAAGCCGGCATGCTTCAGATACTGCCCGAGCTCGCCGTCCTGCTGGCGATCGGCGCGGCCTTTTTCCTGATCGCCACCTGGCGCTTTCGGTTCACTGACTAGATCTCGAATAGCAGGGATACAAGTCACCTAGTTCGGGGAAATCTGCGCCATTCGTGACAAAAGGAGACGTGATGGAGTATCGCACCTATCGCGGAGAGCGGCTGTCCGAGGTCGGTTTGGGCTGCTACGGCGTGGGCGGGGCGTACGGTGCAAAGGACCCCGATCAGTTCGTGGGCCTGTTTCGCCGGGCGGTCGAGCTTGGCGTGACGTTCTTTGACACTGCCGATGTCTATGGACCGGGCGAGCAAGTGCTCGGCCGGGCGCTGGCTCCTTTCCGCGACCGGGTATGGATCGCGACCAAGGTCGGCGCAAGCGAGGGGGGAAAGCCGGACTGCTCCCGTGCCCACATCGTCGCCGCATGCGAGCAGAGCCTGCGGCGGCTCGGCGTCGAGCAGATTGACCTCTACCAGATCCACTTTGACGACCCGCAGACGCCAGTAGCCGAGACGGTGGGCGCCCTCGACGAGCTGGCGGCGGCGGGCAAGATCCGCTATTATGGCGTGGGCCACCTGTCGCCGGGCCGCGTGGCCGAGTACTTGGTGGCGGGGCACGTCTTTTCGATGCTGATCGAGCTTAGCGCCGTCGCGCGTGGTGCGCTCGAACGGACGGCGCCGCTCTGCCGTGCCCACGGCGTGGGATTGATCGCCTTTAGCGTCACCGGGCGCGGCCTGCTGACGGGCGCGATCGGCCCCGATACGGCCTTTGGGGCGGACGACATTCGCCGGCTCGACCCGCTCTTCCAGCGCGCGCGGCGGGCATCGGGCCTGCGCATCGCTGGCGAGATGCGCAAGCTCGGCGAGCGGTACGGCAAGTCGCCGGTCCAGGTTGCCATCGCGTGGGTGCTGGCTCACCCAAACGTCGTCTGCGCCCTCACCGGACCCTCGACCGTCGTCCACCTGGAGGAGAACCTGGGCGGGTCGGGCTGGACGATCCACGCGGACGACCTGGCCGCGCTCGACTGCTTGCTGAAGGCCGAGGACGAACGGCTGCGGCGCGAGCAGGTCGCCGAACTGTGCGCGATACTGGAGGGAGAGCCGCTGCCCGAGCAGGCGTTCACCGATCTGGTCTATGTGCTCGAGACGCTCGTCGAGCTCGGCCTGGCGGAGGAGCAGCAGGTGATGCCGGCCTTCCGACAGCTGTGGGTACTGCGCGCTGATCCCGACCCGACCGAACTGGCGCGCATCCATGCCGGCCTGCAGGAACAGTTTCTGCCGGTGGTAAAAGATCGGTCGTCGGATGACAGCCCGCCGGGCCGGTCGCAAAGGGGGAGGCGATGAGGATGACCAAGGCCAGCGGTTACAAAGCCTACAAAGTGGACGAATGCATCGCCCTCAGCCCCACTCCACTCACCCGCACCGAGGGCTTTATGAGCGTCGTCGCCCGCCTCACGCCCCACGGCAACGCCGTCGACGCCTACTACAGCCTGATGGCCGAAAAAGCCGGCATGCTTCAGA
>DSDH01000283.1 GCA_011055475.1 Phycisphaerales bacterium
CATCTCGCCCCGCTTCTTGGCCACGAACTCGCCAAACGCCCGGGCGGCCTTCTCGCGGTCTCCACCAAACCACGTGTCGATGATCCGCAATTCGTCCGGGTCGAGAAACGCTTCCAGGACGTGAAAAGCCTCATGGGCCCCTGTCTGGACATCCGGCCCGGCCATCCCCTCCTCAATCGTCGTCCGAAACTTGCCGGTTTCCAAGTCGTAGCCGGAGAACGCCAGGCGAATCACCAAGTAACCGAAGTCGTTGAGCCCGACCGCCCCGGTCCGAACCTCACCCTCCGGCGTCTCGCCGAGCGCCGCAGGCTCGATTCCCACGTCAAGATCATTGAGCTTGAGTATCTCCGCCGCCACCTGCTCGGCTCTGGCATACTGCTCGGCCATGTACCGCTCGGCCAGGTCCTTCAAGACCGCCTCGCGAGCCTTGATATCCGGGTTATTGATCGCCGCCTGGAAACTTGCACGATCGTCCGCCCTCATGGCCTTCCAGACGCGATCCGGCACCACCACGCCCCGTGTGCCTCTCCGCGCGGCCTCCACGGAGGCACGAGCCAACGGCGCACGCATCCCGGCCGCCCGCAGCGACCGGATGACCCTGTACGTGTCGCTGATTTCTATCCCCTTGCCGATTGCCACCGGCAGAACCAGCCCATACGCCGCCTGCTTCAACTCCTCGATCTTCGGGTTGACCACATCCTCGCGCCAGTTGATCTCGGGGTGCTCGTCGCTCAAAGCGTCCGCTATCGCCACGCCCGCTGTCTCTACCAGCGCCTCAACGACCTCTTCACCCCATTCCTCGGCGTAGGTGGTGAAAAACCCAATTCCCTTGCTGGCCAGATACCGCAGCAGGCCTAGCTCCGCGATCCGAACGGCTTTCTCTCGAGCCGCCGGACTTAGCTTCGCTAGCTGACCCACCTGGATCGTGTTCACCACGGCCACGGGGACCGCCGTTATCATGGCCATCTTTCGGCTCATATCCTCGGAAAATCCCAGGTCCCTGTACATGTCATACTGGCCCGTCACAATCGTCGAATACCAGTAGGCGGTGCGTCCGACAACTCCTGTGCCCGTGAGGGCTCCAACGCCGACGCTGGCGATCATGTCCGGCAGGATCTGAGCGCCGTAGACCAGGATCTTCTCGGCCAGGCCGTGCGGCTCCATGCCCTCGGTGGCCCACAGGGCCTCGCGGGCCTGGGCCATGCGCCGGGCTCCCTCCTGATAGATCTCGTCCGCCTTCTTCCACAGTTCACCCGCGACTTGAAGCTGCTCGTCCGACCACGGGCCTTTGTCCGGGACCGCGCCCCAGGGCAAGTCTATGTCCTCGATATCCCAAGGTCTCTTTTGAGCCTCCTGGACGATTGTTTGCGGCATACTTGGAGGGAGCTTCATTCCGGTCTCTTGCTCGTGCTTCTCGCGAAGCCCCGTGTAGATCTCTTGGATTCCGGGCACGACAGCCGGAGCCACAAGGCCCGCCATGCGCCGGACCCGGTCGGCCGAGCTTGTCGTCCCCCGCAAGAACGAGAAAAACGTCTTGCCGGCGATTCCCCGCTCTTTCTCAGGGGCATAGAGGTTGACGTATTGGAGAAACTCAGGGACAAGCTCGGAGGGCATGTTCTCAAAGACGGTCGGCCAGTCCACCGACAGATCGCCC
>DSDH01000637.1 GCA_011055475.1 Phycisphaerales bacterium
GACCTTCAGGGCCGTCGGCACCAGCAGAATGCTGGCCGGCATCCCCAGCGGCTTGCCGTTGGGCTTGGTCTGCTGACCGAACCTCACCTCGGCGTCGGTCAGTCCGTCGACCGACAGGGCGGTGTCCGCGCCCTCGGCATAGTTCCTGTGATCGGCGTGGAAGAAGGCCTTGCCATCGGCCTGGAGGGGATTGGACAACCACAGGCCCCAGACGGCATCGGCGATGGCCTCGGCAGCCCCCATGCCGATCTGGCGGGGGATGTCGGCGAAAGCCCCCATGTCATCGTTGATGATCATCTGGCGGGTCAGGGCGAACATGATCCCGTGGGTGGCCGCCTTCTGGCCGAAGGTCTGCTCGTCCACGGTGCCATGCTTGAGCTCGCCGTCCGGCCCGACCTGCTGGAACTGGAAGCTGCCGGTCATCCGGTAGCGGGTATGCTCCTTGAAGTCGTTGACGCTGGCGATCTTGACGATGCGCCGCCAGGCGTCTTCGATGTAGTTGTAGCCCTCCAGCAGCATCTTGTTGGCGATGTTCGAGAGGATGCCCGGCAGGCTGGCCGTGCTGAACGCCGCCTGCAGCCAGCCGGAGGCATCGCGTCCGAACCGCGGCAGGGACCGACCACACGCCAGTTCGCAGAACTCCTGGATGCCCAGGCCCCGCAGCTTGTCGGCCGCCTCGAGGATCGGCTCGGCGTAGATCGCCTCGATCCGCGGGGTCGGCAGGCCCGCGGTCAAGAGTGCGGCGGCCTCGAAGACCTGCGGGCTGGTGGGATCCGGGCGGGCGCTGACCACCGGCACGTGCGGCCGCGAGGCCCGGAGCACCTCCAGCTCGGTCTTGCTGAGGTCCCAGCCCTCCTCGATGGCCTGCGCCTCGATATCGGGGTGCCGGCCGCCGCAGATCTTGCGGATCGCCTCGATGCGTCGGGTCTCGGCGGCCAGTTGCCGACGCATCCGCCCGACCGGGTCCTCGCCGGCGCAGGCGTGTACGACGCTCGGGTGACCGGCGACGTCGCCCAAGGCCGGCGGCTTGTCCGGCGTCGAGGCCGCACGAGTCGGCGTATCGGCCTTGTCGGCAGCGGGCTGGTCATCGGTCTGGCCGACCTGTGGCTGGGCGGCGTCCGGGGTGGTGGGGTTCGTGTCTTCCATGGGGATTGGCTCCTTCTTGCTGGCGGCGATCCGGGCGGACGTGGCCGGGTCGGCCCCGCTATCGACGAATGAGATTTCCTTGAGGACGGCCTTGCGGACCACGTGGACCGGTCCGATGAAGGTCCTTCCGTTGACCGTGATGTGCTGGCCGTTGGGCACGAACTCGGCGTCCACGACCGCGGCGCCGATACTGGCCTGCCAGGGGAATCCATTGACGCCGCTGTTGGCGACATCCCGCGCCCAGGAGGTGTCCCGGCTGATCAGCCCCTCGGCCAGGACCCGGCCGTTCTCGATCACCACCCGCTGGGTGTGGCCGACGCCCTGGCGCGGGCTGTGGTCCAGCCGGACGGGGATGTCCTGGCGGTCGATGCTCAGGCCCTCGAGGTCGACCACGACCGGATGGGGGAAACCCGCGATCCGCATCGTGCCGCCGGTATAGGCGACCATCGCGAAACGCGGCATTCGTACCTGGCCGCTCTCGGCGGCCTCGACGGTCAGCGGACA
>DSDH01000338.1 GCA_011055475.1 Phycisphaerales bacterium
GATCATCCGCTCGTCGCGCTGCCGTTGCATGGTGCTCAATTCGGTTTGGGCGACGTGCTTGTCCAGGACATCCAGGCTCACACCCAGTTGCCGGAGCCCCCGGCCCATCGCCTCCAAGCCCGCACCGAGCATGTATTCGCCCGTGGCGCTCAACGCCCCGGGTCTGGCTCGCACGGCGGGCACGCCGGCCGGAACTCGTGTCTGGGGTTCATGTGTTGGTATTCTCGGCATCGTCTCACCCGTAGTAGTCCGTTAGGGCGCTGCCCGCCCCGCTCAAGAGCGTGGATCCCGCTTGCCAGCGTTGGGCCACCTTGGCGTAGCGCCCGCGCATGCGGGCTATCCGGCCGGCCAGGAGGTCCAACTGAGCTTGACTCCGCGCCTGGCCGGCCATGATCTGGCCGCTGCGAAGGATGTTGAGCACATCCGCTTGCGCGTCACGCGCCGCCTGCTCGAGCTGCAAGAGCGGAGAGCCCTCGGTCATCATCACGCCCGATGCGCCATACGCCGCCCGCATGCGGGCCAGTTGCTGCCGTGCCTGGCGTCGTTGCTGTGCGGCGTCGGCCAACGCCTTTTGCTCGGCCTCGATGGCTTGTCGTCGGGCGATCTCCGCGTTGTATGCGTGCCATGCCCGTTCCTGGCAGGCCTGGGCCTCGGCCGCCTTGCCCTGTTGGTATTGGCCGTAGGCCGATACCCCCGTACCCGCTAGGCTCGCTATCAATCCCAGTTCAGGCCCCATACCAACCTCAAATCAAAGATCAAAGATCAAATATCAAATATTTTTGCTTTACTTTGTCCATGCATACAAGTAACAATCTTCGCCGTCCGGCGTGTACTTACGCAGGCGCGCCTCCAGATCGAAACCCAACCACCGCACGAATCGCATCCCAGGGGTGTAGTTCACCGGCACGATGGCCTGAACACGATGGAAGTGATGATCTCGGATGATTCGACGAAGCATTCGTACCGTCAGGCGAGCGATGGCCCACCGCCATGGGGCCCGATTCTCCGGATAGATGGCCCACGCCTCACCGACACCCTCCCAGATGGGCTTGACACCGCCACAGCCGACGACGGTGTCGTCCACAAGACCCGTGTATGCCAGGCCCGGGCACTCGTTCTCCCGGAGCCGTCGCAGGAACGCCTTGGACCGATACAGCGCCCGACACCGGTCAGATACGTCCATCGCGGCATAGTGCTCGGCCTTGAACGGGATGAGAGTCACTTCACGCATCCTCAAACTCGATTCTCGGCGCGACGCTCCGCACCGCCAGCGGCAGCGGATTGTCCTGCACGATGTACAGGTCCCCGTGCCGGTTGAAGTCGTCGCCCAAGGCCGCCACCACCGCACCGGTCCACAGAGCCATGGCGTCGTCACCCAGGGTCAATTGGCGTGTGTTATCCTGCTCCGTGCCGATAGACGGCTTCTGCGTCTTGTGGAAGCTCAAGGCGACCTCGTAAGCCCGTCGCACCTTGCCGAACGTGGTGCCCTGTTGGGCGTCCACGTCGATCCGCATGGGCCGGACAACGGATTCGTAGGGAAGGCCGGCGATCACGTGTGTCACGCGGGCCGGCAAGTCGATCTTGCCTTGAGCCCCCACGGTGATCCCCTGGTAGATCACCCCATTGGCC
>DSDH01000500.1 GCA_011055475.1 Phycisphaerales bacterium
GCCCTGCACGGCGAGCCGCCGGCCGGACCGGTCGGGTTCCAGGAATGGGCCCAGTATCGGGATGAATCGTATGGTCTTGCAGGATGCGGGTTTCTCCTCCTACTGGATGATGGCGAGGTGGTGGGGGTGACAACGGCGCATAGCGTGTCGCTCGGCAATCCCGATCGCCCCCTCGAACGCATCGCGCTGCGGGTGGCTGGTCAGACGGATTTCGTAGCCGAGTTCGACATGCTGCGAGGCCAGCCCGGCCAACCCCGAAGGGGTGGCGATATGACGGTGGACTACGTGCTGCTGCAGCCCGCTCAGCCGATTAGTCTGGGTCTCACCCTCGCGCCCGACCCGCGTGGCGCACCGCAGCCCGGCGAGCGGGTGTCGCTGTTCAGTGGCCTGGGGGATGGAGATGTTCAAGGCCGCCAGCGTGTTTTGGAGGGAACGATTCAGTCGGTCAGCGACGCAGCCGTGTGGGTGTTGATGGATGAGCGGTTCAATGCGGGCATGATGAGCGGATCGCCATTCGTCAGCCAACACACCGGGCAGGTGGTGGGGATGGCGATCGCGGTCAGTCCACGGCGCACCCGGCTGCTGATGAGTATGCACCCCATCGGGTCAATCGTCCGGTTGGCCGAGTCGGCAACGGAGTTCGTCAAGATCGACGCGTATCAACGGTGACGAGGGGACAACAGATGCGGAGAGGCTCCGCGAGGATGTTGAAATAGCGTTCCAGTTTCACGCATTACGTTTCCATTGTCCCAACCTATCTCCGGTGGTATAATCTGCCCCACGATGAGCAAATGGGTCGTTCTTTTGCTGCTCTTGCTCCTACTGGCAGCGTGTGTCCCCGCTGGCCCTGCCGGCTCCCGCACCGTCACGCTCGTGGCCGACGGCGAGACACGCACGCTCACGACCGACGCGCTCACCGTCCGCGACCTGCTGGCCGAGGCCAACGTCACACTCGATGAGGACGACCGCGTGGAGCCCGTCGAGCCGACATTCGTCGAGGAGGAGATGATCGTCCGCGTCGTCCGCGTCGAGGTGCGCACCGAGACCGAGCAGCGCGAAACTCCCTTCGAACGAAGAATCGTGCGCGACACGTCTGTCCCCGCTGGGGAAACCCGCCTGCTGGAGCCTGGCATCACCGGGATCGAGGAATTGGTCTACCGGGTCACGGTCGAGGATGGTGTCGAGATCGGGCGGCGGCTCGTGCGGCAGGTGACGCTCCAGGAACCCCGCACCGAGGTGATCCTCATCGGCGTGCAGGCGGAACGCGGGTCTGTGCCCATCACCGGTACCGTGGTCTACGCCGCCAACCGGAACGCCTGGGTGATGCAGACCACCAGCTCCAACCAGCGCCGACTGACGCACGCCAGCGATCTGGACGGCCGCGTTCTCGCCCTCTCGCCCGATGGCTCGTACCTGCTCTTCACCCGTGTTCCCACTGAAGATGTGACCGGCGAAACCGCCCCACTCAATACCCTGTGGACGATCAAGACCACCACCGCCGACGTCGAGCCGGTAGAGGTTGGCGTAGCGGCCCTGGAAAGCCGGTAGCACAGCGCCGTTCCCCTCAATCAGCAACTGGCGGGCGAAGAAGAGCGCGTCGCTGCTGGGGGTCCAGGCCACC
>DSDH01000180.1 GCA_011055475.1 Phycisphaerales bacterium
GGGATAGTGCTGGCGGTCGCGTTTGATCATACGCGGCTCGATGCGGCCGGGGCGGTTGGCGACCTCGTTGGCCGCGATTCGTTCCAGGGCCGACTTCCAAAGTTCTCTCTCGTCCCGGCAGACACCCGTCGCCAGCAACATCCACGACGACAGGACCGTCTGACAGGCCAAAGTGAACCCGATCTGACGCGGCTGTTTGTCATGCACCACCGCCGCCGTGGCGATAAGCTTGCGGATCAGATTGTACGCCAACAACGTAACCCACAGTTCCCGCCGAACCATGTCCGGCGTCTTGCAGCGGACGTGATCCAGCCCCAGCGTCTGCTTGATGACGCGAATATCCAGTTCCGCATTCCACCGGTAACCGTAAAGGGCCGCGATCGCCTCGGCGGGATATTCATCCGGATCGGTCAGTGACGTTACGACCACCAGTTCCTCCGTCCGCTTACCCGGTTCGGTCACCTGGAATCGTACCTGGCGGAGCGTCATCGTCTCGGGGATTTGTTCATACTGTTCCTCGGACATCCACGCCGGCCTCTTGGGGCGTATCCACGTGACCAGCCTATCATCCGGCCCCAGACGCCTACCCTGGCGGAAGTCCACTGGCCGGCGCTGATGCAGACGAGCGCAGAAGTGCACGCCCCGCATCCGCAACAACGCCAGCATCAGGAAAGAGCAGAAGCTCCGGTCAAAGACCGCCACGTCGCCGGGATGGAGACACTCCAGTATCCCACGAAGCAGGGCGCTTTCGCCGGTCTGCTTGCCCTCGTAGGGACCGATGTTCATGTCCTGCACGGCCGCCGTCGCCAAGGACAACACCACGCACGCCCGCGCGATCGGGAACCCCGCGCCCGGCCGCTGAGTCCTCTGCTGGGGGAACTGCTTCTGGTTGTCATCCGTATCGGGCATCGTGAAGGTGAAGCCGTCGATGAGCTTGGGGTGCAGGCCGTGGAACAGCCAGGAACGGTCGGCCTGGCTTTCGAGCCGCCGGGCGGTCTGAACCGTAAGGCAGCGCAGGGCTTCAAGGTCCAGCTTGGCCCGGGCGCGACAGTAGTCGCCGGTGTCGCCGCAGGGCACCGGCCCGCCGACCTGCTGCATGTAGGTGGCGATGTCCGCGACGGCCGCGGCGCAGGCGGCGCCCTTGCCGTCTTTCAGGGCTTGGGCGAGGAAGGCCCACAGGACGATGGGCGTGGAGAAGGTAGCGTGGGTGGCGAAAAGGGCGTGACGTTCGGCGAACGCCTGCTGGATGTCGGCCGCGGACAGCGCGTCGGCGAACGGCAAGCCGGGCTGATCGAGGAACGGGGCGGCGACCGGGTGAAAGCCGGCCTTGCCGGCCTGGAGGAGACCTGTTAGCTTAGGCATAGTAAAAGCCCTCCCTGACTTCGGTGAGGACACAAGCCAGGGAGGGCCATACAATCCATCGGCCTGGGAGGGCCGAAGACATTATCACAAATGAAAAAGGTGAGGGCAAGGCTGATATTCCTTCAGGAACGGCCTCGCCCATGTGGGATTTCTGTCCCCAAAACACCGACTACAGACGGCAGTGCCATTCGAGGAGTTGCTTCCTTTTCTTGTTGGTTCACCTGCTGAGGCGTCTCGTACGAAAGGAGGTGAAGACCAC
>DSDH01000069.1 GCA_011055475.1 Phycisphaerales bacterium
CATCGGGACGAGTGCGACGGGACGTATCGCCGGGCCCATCCGATGTGGGGTCGGGCGTTCGCGTGGGCCCTGCGCCGGGCCGCGGTCGTGCTGGCCCAGAACGAGGACGACGCCCGGCTTCTGCGGCGGACCGTCGGCGCATCGGCGCAGGTGATCCGAAACGCCCATCCGCTGGGCCCGCTCGAGCCGCAGGCCTCGCGGGATATCATCCTCTGGGCCGGCCGCAGCGCCGGGTTCAAACGGCCCCGGCGGTTCCTGGACCTGGCCCGCCGGTTCCCCGATGAGCGGTTCGTGATGATCTGTCAGCGGGCCACGGGCGATGAGCGCTACGAGACCCTGCAAGACGAGGCCGAGGCCGTCGGCAACGTCCAGTTCATCCCCCGCGTGCCCTTCCACGAGGTGGAGGCGTACTTCCGCCGGGCCCGGGTGTTCGTGAACACCAGCGACGCCGAGGGTTTTCCGAATACGTTCGTGCAGGCCGCGGCCGCCGGCGTGGCCATCCTGTCGTACGCGGTGAACCCCGACGGTTTTCTGACGGCGTTTTCGTGCGGGATCGACTGCGGCGGGCACTTCGACCGGATGGTTCAGGGCCTGCGGTTTCTGCTGGATCAGGACCGCTACGTGGAGATCGGCCTCAACGCCCGCCGCTACGCCGAAGAGCACCACGACATGGCCAAGGGCGTCGAACAGTACAAGGCCCTGTTCCGCGGGTTGGCCGGGCGGTAGAACCCGACCCCGCCCGCCGTCATGCCGAGGGGCTCCGAACAACGGAATGGCGCAATCGTAGGCGCCGGACCACAGATGAGAGCATGCTGCAGGCCCAACGTGTCAGCGGGGGACAGACTGTCAGGAGCCACATGAGGCATCGCCATCCTTTGGACGTCAGCGTGGGGAATCGACGCAACAGGGGGCGGATCTGCCCGATGCGGTCATTGAACAGCATGCCACGTGTCCACAGGCGAAGGAAGTGAGAGGCGACGGGTCGAAACGCCTCGGCCATGCCGTGGCTTTGTGAGAGCTGCACATGGCGTTCGATCAGCTCACCCAGGATTGAGGCCTCGTAGTAGCGGCGGATTACGCTGCCGGGAACGTCCAGGTGATAGACCGCCAGAGGTTCAGGACAGAAACCAACCCGGGGATGCTGATAGGCGATCCGCCACCACATGTCGAAGTCATGTCCCCGTTTAAGGTCGGTGCAAAAAAGTCCCGTCTCCTCGAAAACCCTTCGGCGAATCAACATCGTGTCCGTACAGCCCCACGCATCGAGCAAGAGCGCATCGAAGAAACTCTCGAAACATTCTCCGTCACCCAACAGTTCCTGAATCCTCTCCGAGCTGACTCGTTCTCTGCGACGGTTCTGACGGCAGGCACAGTCGATGTAGTTCCCGGTGACCCAGGCCAGGTCGGGATGGCGGCCGAGCAGGTCGACCTGGAGGGCGAGGCGATGGGGCAGCCATTCATCATCGGCGTCGAGGAAGGCGATCCACTCGCCGTGGGCGGCCCGGATGCCGGTGTTGCGGGCGGCGCCGGGGCCGGCGTTGTCCTGGTAGAGGTACTCCACCCGCCCGCCGTATTCGCTGACGACCTGGGCCGTGCGGTCGGTGGAGCCGTCGTCCA
>DSDH01000532.1 GCA_011055475.1 Phycisphaerales bacterium
CATCATCCGGCTGCGCCGCCAGCGCCTTGCGATAGCATTGAACGGCCTGTTCGGATCGCCCGGTCTGCTGAAAGAGCATGCCCAGAACCTGAAGCGATCGGGCGTTGTCAGGCTGGGCCTGTAAGACCTCTTGAAGCAGTCGCTCGGCCAGCGCTCGGGCCTGGGCATCCGACGACTCACTGAGCGTTCCTGCGATCCCGATCACGACATCGGGTTTCTGGGGGTGGGCGCGACACCAGTTTCTCGCCAACGTCTCCAATTGCTGCCAATCACCCTCTTCGCGCAGGAGACGCATTTGTGCCGCGACGGGCGCAGGATCGGCGGGATCGGCCTCCTGAAGCGACTTGAACAGGTCACGAGCCCGTGCCTTTTGCCCGCTCTTGTACAGGGCGAACGCCATCGCCGTGCGGCAACGCCGCTGCAAGGTCGCGTTCATGGGACGGTTGGCGTGCGGCTCCAGCAGAGGTATCACCTCGTCGGCCCTGTCCGCCGCCAGATAGAGATCGGCCAACTGAAGGGCCGCCTCCGTATCCTTTGGATTCTTGGCGAGCCAGTCTTTCAGTGTGGGAATCGCCAAGGCGGGCGAGCGGGCCGCTTCGATACGTGCCTTGGCCGTTACGAGGCCACGGCTGGTGGGCTGATACGAAAGCCCCCTGAGCACCGTATCCAAGGCACGGCCGGCCTGGCCGTACTGCAGTTGCATCTGGGCCAGCGTCACCCAGGCGTCCGCCAAGGTCGGTGCCTCCGACACAACCCGTTGCAGTGTCTCCATGGCTTGGGTGACTGCGGGCTGCGTGCCCTTACGGAGCAGGAGCTTGGCATGAAGCAGCTTGAGGTCATTGTCGTTGGGGAACTTAGCCAAGAGACCGCCTATTTCCTGCTCGGCCTTGTCGATGGGTGCTCGGTCGCTGGACTCCAGTGCCAGCGCCAGCCAAAGCTTGGCCGGCCGCACGCTGTCGGGCTGCGCCGTGCGCGCCTGCTCGGCTGTCACAATCGCCTGTTCCAGGAGTCCCCGGGACCGGTAGAAGTCCGCCAAGGCCACGTAGACATCCACGTTGCCCGGCTCCAGGTCGGCCGCCTTCTTGAAATCAGCCTCGGCCTGCTCGATTTGGCCGAGGCCCGCCCGCGTGCGAGCCCGCAACAGATACGCCGAGGCGTTGCCGACCGTGGCAACCAGATGATCGCACAACGTCAGCGCATCCTCCAATCGTCCCTGGCCGACCGCAAGCTGAATGCGGGCATGCGACAGCAGAAACGCATTCGTGTCCTGGGCATCGAGGGCGTCCAGCAGGTCCGCGGCCCGCCCATAGTTCTCCTGCTGGATCTCCAGCAAGGCCAGGCTCAGGCCGGCGCCGCCGTCGTCCGGATTCTTCTCCAGCACGCTCTCCAGGAGAGCCACTGCCGTATCGGTGTCTCCACGACGGATGGCTGCGTCGAGCTGCAACCGCAGGAGGGTGGGGTCGTCGGGTTTCTTCCGAAGGGCCTGGGTGAGCAGACGCTGACCTTCGTCGTACTCCCCGGCGCGGTACAGCGCTGCAATCGCCGGCACCGCCATATCCGCCGTGACCCCGGAATCGGAGAGCACTTCGCGGTACAGCGAGATGGCCGACTGCA
>DSDH01000094.1 GCA_011055475.1 Phycisphaerales bacterium
ATAGCCGGGGGCGTGAGCCCCCGGACGCGGGCCACTCATCCGAAACCCCCAGCCCCGAAGGGGCGGCACCGGCTTGGCCGAAGCCCCGGCGAGCATGGTCTGCCCCCCCGCTCGCCAAGGGGGGTATGGGGGGAAGTTGAGAATCTGAGATCTTGAGAAAACCCACTTCTCAGTTCAAAAAGCTGGTTTTCTCAGCCATGAGACGGTTCAGGCGTGAGAAAACCGCATCCATGCCCTGAAAAACGCGGTAATCTCAAAATCCCAAAATCTCATAAAACCCTCTTAGCCCCCTCCAGGGAGAATTATACTTCCCGGCTACTTCGCGTTGTCCATATTAACAAAAACGGCCCACATCAAAGCTTCCTAATTCAACACATCGCCCGACAGGTCGTACTCTGTCCACGAGAGCCTTTTTTTTGTGTGATCTGGAGTGCGTTGATTGTTCGAAGGTCAACGGTGGCCGGTCTCTCACGCCGGCCGGGGAGGCGGCGGGGTCGTGTTTGTCACGCCTGCGGGGCGGCTACCAGTCCGAGGAACCCGCGGCGGTCCTGGAGGCACTGGCGTATTGGGCCTCCGTGCCGATGCGGGCGATCTTCTCCCTGAGCCCGGCGCCCTGCACGACATCGTGATCCTCGCCGACGGCCTCAAGCGCCTGGAGCAGACAGGATTCGGCTTCGGCGTTTGGCCCGACCGCATAGTAGACCGGGACCTCGATAAGCCAGGCGGGGACGAGGGTCATGGCGTAGACGTCCAAACCGTGCTCTTGGAAACGCCGCGACTCGTCGATGTCGTCGCGCGCCTCATGCCATCGTCCCTGCCGCAGCCGCAGCACCGCGCGATCCCGCAGGACATCGGCCGTGCATGGATGATCGGACCCGTACGCGTTCCGGAGGGCCTCGACCGCCGGGTCGAGAATGGCCTGGGCTTCGTCGAGCAGGTTCTGATCCATCAGCAGCTTCGCCCGATCCACCTGGAACATCCACATGGCCGGGTCATTCGGCAGGTGGGTTCGGCCAAGCAGGGCGATCGCCTCATCAAGAGTGCGTCCGGCCGCATCGAAATCAGCCATCTGCCGATACACGTCGGCCAGCATCCGCAGACTGTAGGCGATATACGGGTGGTGCTTCCAGAGCGTGCGGCGCTGCAGGGCGACGCCCTCGACGAACAGGTCCCGCGCTTCGACCAGGCGGTCCCGGTTCTGGTAGACCACGGCCAGGTCCAGCATACACAGCGCCAGCTCCTCGTCGCCCGCGTCGATTGCCCGGGCCTGGCGAAGGGCCACTTCCGCCAGCGTTTGGGCCTTGTCATACTGCCCGAGGGCGACGCGCACGCGGGCCATCGTCCGCAGGGTGCGGCACGACGACGGCGGGTCTGCGGCCATGACGATCGATGCGGCCATGCAGGCCGCCGCCAGGCACAGGCCGGTGAGCGGCCGCGTGGAAAAACGGGCGTCGTGTCTCATCATGCTTCCTTCCGTGAGCTATCGGCGAGCCGTGGGCCACGGATCGCGGTCCTGTTCAAAGCCTGGAGAAACGACTCTCGTAACGGCGAATGCAGGCCGGGGCTTAACGGGGGGGATGGGAAAGTCCGTTTCGGACACGGCAGAGAGAAGGG
>DSDH01000538.1 GCA_011055475.1 Phycisphaerales bacterium
ATCCCCGCGCTGCGCGCCAAGCAGAACGTGGAGGTCAAGGGCGTGGGCCGCAAATTCTCGGGCGTCTACTACTGCCATTCGGTACGCCACGCTTTCGGCGAGGGCGGATACCACTGCGAACTGAAACTCAAGAAAAACGCCCTGGGCAAAGGGGCCGGCGACAAGTCGGACGAGGCCAAGGGCAAGCAGAACGACCAGGAAGCGCCGCCCACGCCGAAGGAAGAGCCGCCGCCGATGGTGACCATCGACGCAGACAGCGGGCGGAGACTGTAAGGAGGAAAAGCTCATGGGAGATTTGAGCCGGAATTTTTCGAAGAGCGAGTTCGCCTGCCGGTGCTGCGGCAAGGCCGAGATCGATCAACGCCTGGTGGAGGCGCTCCAGCAGCTCCGCGATCTTGCGGACGCGCCCGTCCGCGTCACCAGCGGCTACCGCTGCCCCGACCACAACCGTGCCGTTGGCGGCGCGAAACAGAGTCGACATCTGCTCGGACACGCCGCAGACATCGTGATCAATGGCTTGTCCGTCGCCGGGATGTACGAACTCGCCGAGCGGGTGACTGCTTTCCGCGAGGGCGGAATCGGCGTCTACCCGGAGCAGGGATTCATTCACGTCGACATACGCGAGGGGCGGACCCGATGGGGGCACCTCGACGGCAAATACGTTTCGTTCGAAGTAGCCATGAAAACCAACGGAGGTGACCGCAATGCAGCAGTTTGAACAGATTCTAACCTTCATCCTGGACCACAAGGAACTCATCGCGACCTTGTTCGTGACGCTCCTCACCGTCATCAAGCTCACGGCCTGGGGCCGGGCCAAGGCCGCGGCTCTGGACGCGGTGATCGGCGTCATCGAGCAGCTCGGCGCGAAAGAGGTCAAAACCGGCGTCGCCGGTCAGGAACTCAAGCTCGAAACCGCGGCGCAGGACGCCCTGCGTCATGCCGTGGCCAAAGCCGATCCGAAGAAGACGCCGGACGGACCCGTCACCCGCATCGTGCGCGAGGTGCTGCGGGGCTTCCTGCCACTGAAGTAACCCGGAGGACGAACCGTGATCGAGACACAGGACCGCCAGCACGAGGAACGCTACAAGAACCGCTGGTACGGCAAGTACCGTGCCTTCTTGCGGGACAACAACGATCCGGAGCGGCTCGGCCGCTGCCGGCTGGAAATCCCGGCCGTGCTTGGCACCGGCAAGGACAACTGGTCGGATTGGGCGTGGCCGTGCTTTGCCTACGGCGGCAACGAGGACATCGGCGTGTTTCTCGTTCCCGAGGAAGGCGCGTCCGTCTGGGCCGAGTTCGAGGGCGGCAACGTCCAGTACCCGATCTGGTCCGGCGTATGGCTGGCCAAGAGCAACCCCGGCGAACAACCGGAGGAATCGAAGCGCCTGTGCTCCGATCCGACCTGCCATGACTGTGAGGACAAGGTCGAGCACAAGCCCGACCGGCGGGACGACCTGGAGCACAAGAAACACCACGGCCACCCGCCGAACTACTGCCCGCGCCGCAAGGTTCTTCTCAAGACCGAAACCGGTCACACCATCGTTCTCGACGACCGGGACGAGGAGGAGTTCCTCAAGGTCATCGACCGGGCCGGACAACTTCTGCACATGG
>DSDH01000470.1 GCA_011055475.1 Phycisphaerales bacterium
GCCCAGTTGGCCGCCGTGGCCTTGGTGATGCTCGCGCCGGCCGCGAAGTTCAGGTCGATGCCCATCTCAAAATCCTCGGTCAGCTTGGCGCTCAGGATCGTCGCCTCCACGAGGACCTGCTCGGGCCGCGTGTCCAGCCGCATCAGAAGATCCTCGATCTCCGCGAGCTTCTCGGGGTAATCCCGGACAACGATGGTGTCCTGATAGGCCATGTTGTCACCCTGCTTCTGCTCGGTGATGCTGGTGCCGGTGGGCACACCCGTCTGGGCGGGTGAGCTGGTGGCCACCGAGCCGTCCTTGCTCAGGATGGCGCTGACCATCTTCTCGGCCTCCTTGGCGGTCAGGTAGTACAGGGTGAAGTAGCGGTACTCCATCCGCCGCTTGTCGGCCTTGATCTGCTCGTACTCATCCGGCGTGTAGACCATGATGAAGTTGCCCTGCTGCTCGAACTTGTTCGTGCCGATCACCGCCTGCAGGGCCTCCTCAAACGTGACGTCATACAGATTGGTCACGGTGACCATGCCCTCGACGCGGGACGTGGGCACAATGTTCTTCTGATACTTCATGGCCAGGAACCGCAGCGCATCGCTGATGGTCATGTCCTTTTTGAAGGTGATCGTCTGGATCGCCTGACCCGCAACGTCCGGGCTTTCCGCGGCCGGCGCTGCGTCCAACTCCGCCGGCGCGGCCGGAGCTAGAACTCTCGCCTCGGCCGGCTGGGGATCGACCTGTCCGACCACCAGGGTTCCCACGCATACCAGGCCGATCAGCCACACGGCCACGATCTGCGCCACTCTTGTCCGCTTGTGTCGTTTCTGTCGATACAACATGATCGCACTCCTTCACAGTTCGTCGCCCGATTCGGGCCCAGGGATTCGGATTTCGCTTTGCAGGTCTTCCCATGCCACGATCACTTGGTTTTCAGTTATCGCTACCACGCGTAGCGTGAACACGACGCCTTGATGCCGTACGTCGAACGTCGACCCTGCCGAGACCAGGTGATAACGCCCGTTGTACTCCACCATCGCCTCGGGGTGCTCGCCGTTCACCATGATGCCCTCGAGCCCCAACGCGCCGAACAGGTCCTGGACCATCCGTCGTCGTGCATCCGGGGCGGACGGACTCAACGGCTTGTCCGGCGGCTGAGCCAGGGCCTGCCAGTTGTCCGGCGCGAAGATGTCCACGGCCAGACGGTCGTGCCGGCCGGGGACGATCGGCAGGGGCGTGTATTTCAACCGCTCACCCGGCACGGCGTCGGACGCCACCGTAACCTGGCTCGTCGTCCCCTCCTTGGCCTTGGCCGTCGCCGCGGACCTTTTCCAGAAGATCCGGACCCACAGGCCGCCCATCACCACCAGCAGCAGGGCCGCCATGACGAGGCGCTCCCGCCGGATCGGCTCGCGCTCGACCAGGTGCGGCTCATCCGCGTGGGTCCGTTTGTTCGCGTCCGGGGTCATCATTACGTTCCCCTCTCCGCCGTCTCCTGGCCGTAGACTCGAGCGTCGGCCACCAACCGGACATGTCCGGAATACCCTTTATCGTTGGTCAACTGCAGGGACTCGATGCGAATCAGACGCCCCGATGCATCCAGGGCCTGAAGGAAATCGAA
>DSDH01000096.1 GCA_011055475.1 Phycisphaerales bacterium
AGTTGGAGCGCAAAATGTCTGACAGTACACTCTGGATGCCCGCTTAGCCTCCGTGATGTGACTGCCCGATGGACAACTGCGAAACCAATCACCGACTGTGCGATCATGGGCGCTTTCTGCATCCCCAAACTGGGTAACTACGGTCGATAGTCGCGCTGCGCGGGGTGGGCGGCGAGGAACTCCACCAGCAGCCGGATGATCGCGTCCAGGTCCCTGAGCGAAAGGATCTCCACGGGCGTGTGCATATAGCGGTTCGGGATGCTCACCAAAGCCGTGGCCGCCCCGCCGCGCGAAAGCTGCATCGCGTTGGCGTCCGTGCCCGTACCCCGCGGGATCGCGCTGATCTGCACGGGGATCTTCAACCGCCGGGCGGTCTTCTCCAGGTGATCCTCCAGCACGGGGTTGATATTCGCCCCGCGGTGCAGGTTGGGGCCCTTGCCCAGCTTGACCTCGCCAAGCTGCTTGGGGTCGGTCTCCGGATGATCCGATGCGAAGCCCACGTCCACGGCGATCCCCGCATCCGGATGCACGCGGTACGCGGACGTGATCGCGCCGCGCAGGCCGATCTCCTCCTGCACGGTGGCCACGCCGATCACGGAGATGTTCAGCTTGCGCCGCGACAGGGCCCGCAGCACCTCGGCCACGACAAACGCGCCGGCCTTGTCATCCATCGCCCGCGAGACGATCTTGTCGTCACCCAGCCGACGATACGGCACGTCCACCACCAGCGGCTGGCCCACGGCGACGTGCCTCTCGGCGTCCTTGCGGCTGTCGGCGCCGATGTCCACCCAGATGTTCTCCATCTCGACGTTCTTCTTGCGCTCATCGGGCTTCATCTGGTGGATGGCCTTGCGGCCGATGACGCCGAAGATCGGACCCTTGCGGCCCATGATCTTGACGCGCTGTCCCACGAGCAAGGCCGGGTCCATGCCGCCGATCTGCGCGGTGTACAGATACCCCTTGTCGTCAATGTGGGTGATAATCAGGCCGATCTCATCGACGTGCCCGGCGAGCATGAACTTGAACGCGGCCTTGGGGTTGAGCACGCCCATCGTGTTGCCGTGCACGTCGCGGATCAGCTCGTCCACGTGATCGGCGATCCGCGCGGCAAAGACCGTTGCCGCGGGCTGTTCAAACCCCGATGGGCTGGGGGCCTCGAGCAACTCCTTGAGAAACGCCTCGGCATCTTTTCGCATGGGCTCTGTCCCGGTGGGTCGCCGACTCGTTCGCGGCATGACGCCGCCCGCACCGTGTCATCGGACAACCGGCTCTGCGGCATTAGCGCCTCGTCGCAGCGCTACCACGCCGCCAGCGACCGGACCCGCACGGGCCCAACGGCGCCATCCGGCCAAACCGGGCTCAGCAGTACTGCGATCCGCATCGGCCCCTTCGCGGCCTGCGTCCGCACGACCAGTCGCCGCACGCCTTTGTTCGTCCGTTGCGGCGGCTCCTGCTCGGCCGACTCGGCCACGAAGCGAGCCTGGTCAGGCGCCAGCAGCCGTGCGACAAGCTCCTTGCCCTGCTGCCGCAGCCGGGCTGAACCATCGCTTTCAATGCTGATTTCGGCCTCGGTCGTCATCCCCCACACCAGCGGAC
This sequence comes from Phycisphaerales bacterium, assembly GCA_011055475.1. Lineage (GTDB taxonomy): Bacteria > Planctomycetota > Phycisphaerae > Sedimentisphaerales > Anaerohalosphaeraceae > DSDH01. Next base: position 1,597 of record DSDH01000096.1, read on the forward strand.
AGGACTCGGCG
>DSDH01000113.1 GCA_011055475.1 Phycisphaerales bacterium
GAATCGCTGACTGAAACGATCGAGGATCAGGCCGCGCTGTTGCAGCTTGGTCGCGTCGATTCTGAACGAGGGGCCCAACAGACGGTCGGGCGTGCGGGCCTGCATCCGGTCGATGATCTCGGCGGCTCGGCGGGCTGCCTGGTCCAGGGCCTCGCCTTCCGCGTGGGCCTTGGCGGTCGCCGAGCTGATTGAGCGCGCGACGATGTAGGAGCGGTCGCGATGTTTCGATTGGAACGAGGTGAAATCCATCAGCCAGGGTTTTTCGTGGTATTCCACCTGAGCGTCCGCGACGGCCGCGGGGCCTTTCACGGTCAGGTCCAGCAGCCCCGTTCGCTGGCGGGTTTCGGCATCTTCGCCCTGGATGTAGTGGAACCGCTCATTCTCGACACGCAACTTGAAGGTGAGTAGATGCTGGACGACGGTTGTTTCATCGCGGGTGGGCGGCGAGGAATCTATCTGCTGGACGATCCGGGCATCCACGCCCAGTCGGTCCTTCAATTCACGCCGAAAGGCGTGAACGACACCCGAGTTCTCCAAGGTCTGATAGAGCAGGACCTGGTCGGGCACAGGCTCACCGGCAAGCGCCTTTTGGATGAGGCCCTCGGCCCGGCGGGCCAGTGCGCGAACGCCCAGTTCCAGCGAGGGATACACATCCGCGGGCATCTCCAGCTCGACGCCTTCGTGCCAGATGGCGGGCACGTCATTCACACCCGGCGATACGACTTCACGAACCATGACGGGGGCATCGGGTGGGTAGGGTGTGACCACGTCCGCGCGCTCAACGCGAACATGTGCAAGCGTGAAGAATCCCGCGATCAAGAAGAGACCTGCGACGACCACCACGCCCAGAACGGCCGCCACGACGGGCCTCGCCTTGCCGCTACGTATAATCGCCACCAGCAATAGGATGGGTGCCACCGCCACGGCCACCAACAGCCACATCTTCGTGTCAACCGGGCCGATCCTTGACAGGCCCGCACCGTCATGCAGCCGGGTCACGGCCAGGGCCGAAAAACCCAGCAAGGCCGCCAGCACACCGATTCCAAGAATCCCCGCCAGAACACGTCCGGCGTTGCCACCCTTGGCGCCCTTGGCGATCGCCCAGATCACCACGCCGATGATAATGACCACAACGGGCAACAACATCACCAGCCGGCCGCCGAGCGCGACGTTCCTCACTACGTGCGTACCGGGCATGTTCACAGGACGCGGCATCATCATGGCGAACACCGCAAAGCCGAGGACACGAGCCGCGAAAACCGCGCCCACCAGGATGAGCACGGCGATACCCAGGCCGCGCAGGATTTTGCCGCGGTCTTCGGACTTGGCCAGGAGCAAGACCAGGATCGCGATCGGAATCCCGAACACCAGCGCGGCGATGAGCATCACCACGAGGATTTCAACCACACCCGGCACGATCATTCCAAGCATACCCGGCATCATGATTCACTCCTAGGCGTCGTCCGGCGGCCCTTGCGACAGGCCAGAATGAGCCCGACGATCAGCGCGGGGACCGCGAGCAAAAGCACGAAAACAAGACCGATGATAAAGACCAGACCAATTTCGATGGCACCCATGGTGTACTCCTACGCCTGGCCCGAGAGGAC
>DSDH01000686.1 GCA_011055475.1 Phycisphaerales bacterium
GTTGATGGCAGCGTCCCGGCTCGACGTCCCGGCGATCTTCGTCAGTGGCGGGCCGATGCTGGCCGGGCGCTACCGGGGGCAGGCGGTGGACGTCAAGACGATGTTCGAGGCCGTGGGCGAGGTCCAGGCCGGCCGGATGAGCGAGGCGGAGTTGGCAGTGTTGGAACAGGCCGCCTGCCCCGGTTGCGGCTCGTGCGCTGGGCTGTTCACCGCCAACTCGATGAACTGCCTGACCGAGGCCCTGGGGATGGGGCTGGCGGGGAACGGCACGATCCCGGCGGTCGCGGCCGCGCGTCTGCGCCTGGCCAAGCAGGCCGGCATGCAGGTGATGACCTTGGTCCGGGAGGGCATCCGCCCCCGTGACGTGATGACAGAGGCCGCCTTCGAGAATGGTATCGCCGTGGACATGGCCATCGGTGGCTCGACCAACACCGTGCTCCACCTGCCCGCCATCGCCCACGAGGCTGGCGTCTCGCTCCCGTTGGACACGTTCGACGCCGTCAGCGACCGCACTCCCTACCTGGTCAAACTCAGCCCCTCCGGCCCGCACCACATGCAGGACCTGGACGAGGCCGGCGGCATCCCGGCGGTGATGGCGGCCTTGCTGCGCCAGGGGTGTCTCCACGGCGAAGGCATCACGGTGACGGGGCAGACCGTGGCCCAGAATCTGGTCGAAATAGCCGAGGCGACCAACGTGGCGCGAGAGCACCGTACCGACGTCATCCGCCCGGCCGATGATCCATATCGCCCTGACGGCGGCATCGTCATCCTGCGCGGCAACCTGGCGCCGGATGGGGCCGTGGTCAAGGCCGGGGCCGTCCGCCCGGAGATGATGCGCCACCGGGGCCCTGCCCGCGTCTTCGAAAACGAGGAGGCGGCGATGGCGGCCATCCTGGACGGCCAAATCGAGGCCGGCGACGTGATCGTCATCCGCTACGAGGGCCCCCGGGGCGGGCCCGGCATGCGCGAGATGCTGATGCCCACCTCGGCGCTGGCCGGCATGGGCCTCGACGACAAAGTCGCGCTCCTGACCGACGGGCGCTTCTCCGGCGCGACGCGGGGCGCGTCAGTCTGCCACGTCTCGCCCGAGGCGGTCAGCGGCGGCCCCATCGCCCTCGTGCAGGCGGGGGACGAGATCGAGCTGGACATCCCCAATAAGCGGCTGACGCTGCACGTCCCGGAGGCCGCGCTTGCGGCGCGACGCCGCGCGTGGCAACCACCCGATCCCAAGGTGAGCCGGGGCTACCTGGCCCGCTACGCGGCGCTGGTCGGGCCGGCCAGTGAGGGGGCCAGACTCTCCAGGTTTTAGAGCGTCACAATAAAGTCAGTCAACCAGCCCACAGCGGTTAAAAGCAATACCCGTGAATGAAAATTTCAAGGGATCGCCACCTCCACACCTATCGGTACTTGCGGATGCATCCTGATGATTTTGAGTTCCTTCTCAATGTCTCGTTTTTCAGCGTGGTGTTCTTTGCATTGTCGTTTGAACTTTGACATCTTCACCTTGATCACCCGTGGGTTGATACGCGGTCGGTGCGGGCGGTCAATATCGCAATCAGCAATCACCGTGAGCAAGTACCTGAACTTGTTCTCTTGATCTGA
>DSDH01000504.1 GCA_011055475.1 Phycisphaerales bacterium
TGAATCGTCGGGAAGACCGCCAGCCGCATATCCGTCACCTCCGTGGCCGCCGTGCCGGGGATCGCCTCGGCGACGGGAATACGGCCCTCCTGCGGGATGTCGTTGCGATAGGTCAGCACCTGGCCCAGGACCTTGAGCCGCGTGAGGACGTTATCCGAGACGATGGAGGGCAACTCCTCGATGGTCTTCAGTTCGCCGTCGAGCCGGTAGCGGATCGTCAGGCCCCGGCCGGTCGGCTCGAAATGCACGTCGCTGGCGCCGCGGGCCACAGCCTGGGCCAGCACGTCGCTCACGAGCGTCACGGCGTCAACGCGGCCTGCGGGTTTGTCGTCCTTTCGTGCGGCCATAGGCGTCCTTCACATCGGTGTTCGGCCGGCATGCCCGGCCTCCGTCGATAGGACGCGCGAGGATGCAAGACGTTATCCGTCGAACAGGAAAAACCGCCCCGGCCCCGTGGGATGCTACTCCAAGGCCCAGCGGACGGCGTTGACCATTAGCCGCTCGAAGTCGTCGATGGACCAGTCCTCCCAGTGGCCCAGGGACGTGGTGAAGACCTTGGCGTTTCTGTATCGGTGGGTCCAGGCCACGGGTTCCGGCTCTTGGCCGGCGATCCGGCCATTCAGCAGGACGACGGCGCCGTCGGCCAGCGGGCTGGAGCGGTACAGGGTGCCCTTGCTGACAAAGCCCCGCGGCGACAGGCCGGCCAGGATCGGATGCGACGCGGCCGACGGCGCGAGGGTCACCTGCGTGCCCGCATCGGTGTTTCCATAGTGCCCGGTGTAGCGGCAGCCCAGGACCTCGGCGTCGAAGCCGGGCCACTGGGCCAAGAGTTTGGACGAGTCGGCGGGGTTGGGCACGGGGCCGCGGGCGTCGAACGCATGGCTGGCCGTGCGGATGCCGATCAGTGGCCCGCCCCGGTCCAGGTGCGCGCGGAGGAGATCCATCTGCGCATCGGGCAGGGCACGGCGGCGGACAAACACCACCGCCAGGTCGGCGTCGCCCAGGGTGTGCAGGTTCTCGATGCGGTGCCGCTCGGGCCCGTCGGCCTGGGCGATGCCCACGGCGAAGTCGCAGGCGATATGGTGACGGTCCTCCAGCAGGCGGGCGAACTCCGGCAGCCGCTGCTCGGACCGATACTCCTTTTCGGCCATGATAAAGACGGCCTTCGGGCGATGATCCGATGCGAACCGAAACGGCGGCCGGCCAGTCAGGTCGGTCGAGGCGATCGTCGGGCAAACGTACTTTTCGATGTACTCGACGATGCGGCTGGTGCCCGCGAAGTGGTCCACGTAGGGCGGGCGCCGCGAGTTGTACATCGTGTCGGTCAGGTCCCGCATGAGGACCACGTTCATGCCCCAGCGGGCCATGTTCCGCAGGCCGAAGGGCCGGCCGATGACGCACATATTCGTGTGCACGCCCATGATGATCACGTTGCGAACGCCGCGCTGTCGCAGGACCGCCGCGATCTCCAACCCGGCATCGCTGATGGCATCGCCCTCGCGGATGTCAATCGTGTCGATCTGACTCGTCCAGGGGCTGCCCTGCGGACACTGGGGCCGGCAGTCGCAGCCGCCGTCGGACTGGTCGATGGGCCA
>DSDH01000529.1 GCA_011055475.1 Phycisphaerales bacterium
CCTTGGGGCGGCCGGCCTATGTCGTGGCCGTGGATGCGCAGACGAACCAGGTGGTCCTGGGCGGTCGGGAGGACCTGCTGGCGGCTGGTCTGGAGGCCGACAATGCCAACTGGCTGATCGATCCGCCTTCCGGCTGGCTTGAGGGATGGGTTCGAATCCGGTACAATCACCCCGGCGCGGCGGGCCGCGTGCGGCCCGATCGTGATGATCCGACCCGGTTGACTGCGCGGTTCGATGAGCCGGTGGCCGCAGTGACGCCGGGTCAGGCGGCCGTGCTGTACGTATCGGGACCCGCGGGACGGCGGGTGGCCTGCGGGGCCTGGATTCGCCGGAGTGTGAAGCCATGATTCGAGAATGCCGGGAGCCGAACTGTCAGCCGGTCCGCCGGGGCGTGATTATCAGCCCGGCGGCCCTGGGGGACAATATCCTTATGTTGCCCCTGGCGCACTACATGAAGAACGCGCTGGCGCTCGACCAGATCGAGTTCATCGGGCACGCCGAGTCGATTGACTTTTGGCCGGGCCGATCGTGCGTGGACCGGGTTCGGGGGATCGAGCAGGTGGCGTTTCATCGGCTGTTCGCACCGCCGGACGATTTTGAGCTGGCCGATCGCGACCCCCTGATCACCGCGCTGGCGGGGTATGAGTGGGTGGTGAGCTTCCTGGGGGCGGGCCACGTGGATTTCGAGAGCAATCTGCTGTTTACGGTTCATTGCAGCCATGCGGCCGAGGTGGTCGTTCTGCCGCTGAAACCGGGTGAAAAGGCCGGCCGCCACGTGAGCCGGTTTTATATCGAGGCGTTCCGTCGCGAGACTCCCGCCCTGGAAGAGCATGGGGTGCAGGGCTCAGCAGGCGAGATGGACCTGGCGCGGGCGCTATTGTGGCCGAGGCCGGACGATACACGGGCCGGTCATCTACTGCTTGAACGGTACGGGATCGAGCCGATGCGCCCGCTGACCGTGATTCATCCCGGTAGCGGGGGAGCGGCGAAGATCTGGCCGGCGGAGAACTTCTGCGCCCTGGCGGATCGGCTCGCGAGCGACGGTATGCAGGTGGCGTTTCTGCTGGGGCCCGTGGAGCGCGAGCGGCTCGACGGCGCGGAGCGCGAGCGATTCAGCCGGGCGGGCGTGTGCATGGATGGGTTGGACCTGTCCCAGGTGGTTCAAGTCTTGACATGCGTGGATCTGTACTGCGGCAACGACAGCGGCGTCACGCATCTGGCGGCGGCGCTGGGGTGTACCACACTGGCGGTTTTTGGCCCGAGCGATCCGGCGGTCTACCGGCCTTGCGGGCCCCGCGTGGAGGTGGTCCGCGAGCTGCCGGAGCAGTTCGGGCGGGTGTGCGAGGCAGGGGTGGACCGGGTCGCCGAAGCGGCAGGCCGACTCTTGGCTCCGGCATAAGCGGCTCAGGAGGGTGCAGGTGCAATGGAATCCCGGTTTTTTCGATTGGATTCGACTGACATGATTCGCAGGGATAGCAGGCCATGACGCCGCCGGAGAAACCCAGGGAGCATTCGCACGACAGCCGAACCCAGACCGTCTGTCTGTTGATCCTGACGGCGCTGGGCATCGGCGGGGCCCTGTACGCCCTCAG
>DSDH01000565.1 GCA_011055475.1 Phycisphaerales bacterium
GCCCATTCGCCCTTGCCCTCTCCCGCCGGACAGGCTACAATCATGCCCGAAGGTCGGAGACAATCGAATGACGACAGGGCAAGAGACACAGGATAGCCCCAAACCACCTGCGACATCCGCAGTTCTGCCACGAAATGCGTATGGTGTCCCCAGAATTCCCCGTATGGTGAGACTATGAAGCAAGGCTCCTTCCGAGGTCCTTCCGATCTGCGAAGGATCAGGCATAATGATCGGGGTGTGATCACCTCGATTAAGGAGATTGGCTATGCGTTACGTTGGATTGGATGTTCATTATCGTAGCAGCACGTACTGTATCCTGGATGAGAGCGGGCACGAAGTGGCATGTGAGACGATTCGGGGACATTGGCCGAAGCTGCTGGCTCGTCTGTCCGAGATCGAAGGTCCGTGGGCGATCTGTTTTGAGGCCAATTGCGGGTACGGCTATTTGTATCGCGAGCTGTCGCGGCTGGGCGCGCGGGTGGTGGTGGCACACCCGGGCCAATTGCGGCTGATCTTCCGGGCCAAGCGTAAGAACGACCGCATTGACGCCCGCAAGCTGGCCAAGCTGCTGTATCTGGACGAAGTGCCTGCAGCGTATGTGCCCCACCAGGACGTCCAGAATTGGCGGGAGTTGATCGAATACCGCCGCCGGACGGTGGATCGCCAGACGACGTGCAAGAACGCGGCCCGCAGTCTGCTTCGCTCGCAGGGGATCATCGCGCCGAAGGGTCTGTGGACGAAGAAAGGGCGGACTTGGCTGCAGTCGTTGGAGATGCCGACGCCAGCGGCCCGGCTCAAGCGGGATATGCTCCTGGACGAGTTGGACCAGGCCAAGCGCCGGGTGCGGATGGTTACGAAGGAACTGGACCAGATCGGCGATCGCCATCCGGCGGTGCTCCTATTGCGGACCATTCCCGGCGTGGGGATCCGAACGGGCGAGACGGTGGCCGCCTACCTCGACCGTGCCCAGCGTTTCACCCGCAGTTCCCAGGTCGGCGCCTACTTCGGGCTGATCCCCTGTCAGGACGCCAGCGCCGGGTCCAACCGCCTGGGCCACATCACCCGGCAAGGACCGGGCACGGCCCGCAAGTATCTGGTCGAGGCGGCCTGGCAAGGGGTGCATCGCTCGCCGACGATCCGGGCCTACTTCGAGCGGGTGCTTCATGGGCGTAAAGAGCGACGCAAGATCGCCTTGGTGGCGACGGCCCATTATCTGGTCCGTTGCATGTATGCCATGCTCATCAGCGGCCGACCCTGGCAGGAGGCGGCGTGAAGACGGGATGATGGGACCGGCGACGACCGATGCGTTGGGACGCATTCGCCAGCGGATAGAACCTCTCGACGTTGAAGGCGGTTCAGAAAAGGAATAGAAAAGGGGCCATCGGAAGGCAAGATGCTGACGCGACGATTCGTGGGATTACCTGGTCGGACTCCGTTCGTGGGGACTGAGGCAGCGCGACCTCGTTAAGGTGACTGGAGCCGGCTCGTACGTAGACGCCTGGCGACTCAAAGGAGTGACGCCGAATAGATGTTTGGAATTCCCGCGAAAAAATCCCGCGACCGTCTTGACAACGCCTTGCTCATAGA
>DSDH01000214.1 GCA_011055475.1 Phycisphaerales bacterium
AGGCTGGCCGAATGTGCCCTGGGCGAGTTGATCGATCTCCAGGGCCAGTTGCCCAACCCGATCCTGGGCCTCGGCCAACTCGGTCGGCGAGAGGCTCCCCCCCGCCGCAGATTCGGCCAGCGTCTCGATCTGGGCCACTTTGGCGCGGATGTCGGAGAGCTTGTCCTGGTTGTCCTGCACCAGGGCCAGGCCGGCGGTCACGTTCTGCGTCTTCGTGCGATTGTCCTCCAGGAAGTTCTGGATGGAGGAGACGGCCAGCGAGTAGCCCGTGAACGCATCAGCGTTTTCCAGGAACATCCCCGCGATGGTACCCTGGATGCGGATGCCCAGGCCGTCGTACACGCCGTTCAAGACCCGCGGGTCGTTCAGGATTGAATAGCTGTTATTGACTACCGGAAACACCGCCCCATTCCCCTCTTGCCTCGCGGCCTTGGTGCGGCGGCGGGAAGGCTTGTCCCCTCCGGCAAGCCTCCCCACGCGACCGCGTGACCGATAATATCGTTGGGCCCAATCCCTCCGGGCGATTCTGGCCCGGCTGGGGCCGCACTGCGTTCCATAGAGAATATAGGAAATATCATACGCCGGGGCCAACTGCGGGGCGCCGTGAGAGGGTCTTTTCAATCGCTTGGCCCGCCGGTATGCTGGTTGGGGAGAAGGCGGCCGCGCCGGGGCCGAATGTGGTCGCGGCTCATCCGGGCCCGGCGCGGACAGGACTGAGACACGTGGTCACGGCGCGGAGGTTTCATCATGCGAACCCTGGGAATCGCTCTTACGATGATCGTCTTGTGTGTTTCGCCGAGTTGGGCGGACGATGTGCACCGGTGGGGACTGTACGAGACATCGTTGACCAGCAGCCAGAAGCACAACGGTCGCCAGCAGTACGTGGAGGTGGAGGTTGAATTCACCGGTCCGGCCGGCAAGACGTTCGTGCAGCCGGCGTTCTGGGATGGCGGGCCGGTGTGGAAGGTGCGCTTCGCCCCGCGAGCCGTCGGCACGTGGACCTGGCAGAGCCGCTGCAAGAACGACCCCTCGCTGAACGGCCAGAAAGGCCGATTCAATTGCGTGCCCTACGCCGGCGACAACCCGTTCTACAAGCACGGGCCGATCCGCGTCTCGGACAACGGGCACTACTTCGTGCACGAGGACGGCACCCCGTTCTTCTGGCTGGTGGACACCGCATGGAACGGGGCCCTCAAATCGACGCGGCAGGATTGGGTTCGCTACCTCGATGATCGCCGGGCCAAGTTGTTCACCGGCGTTCAATACGTCGTCACGCAGTGGCGGACGGCCTACACCAACCCCGAGGGCCAAGTGGCCTACACGGGCTACGAGACAATAAAGATCAACCCGGAGTTCTTCAAGCGGATCGACGAACGCACGCAGGCCGTCAACGACAAGGGGCTGCTGGCCGTGCCGGTCCTGCTGTGGACGTTGGGCCGCAAGGAACACAACCCCGGTCAGCTTCCGGAAGACCAGGCGATCCTGCTGGCCCGCTATATGACCGCGCGGCTGGGGGCGTACCACGTGGCGTGGTTCCTGCCCGGCGACGGCAACTACTCCGG
>DSDH01000415.1 GCA_011055475.1 Phycisphaerales bacterium
CACGTTGACGGCTTATATGATCCGACCGCCTACCTGCGCCGCCTGCGTGAGCGGTTTGCCGGGGTGTATCTGGTCGTCGAGAAGATCCTCGAGCTGGAAGAGCCGCTGCCCGCGGACTGGCCCGTCCACGGAGCGACGGGCTACGCGTTTGCCAATTACGTCAACGGGCTGTTCTGTGACCCGCGGGGCGAAGCGCCGCTGACCCGCGCGTACCACGACTTCATCGGGTCGCCCGTGGACTATGAATCGCTGCTGTTCGAGAAGAAGACGCTTGTGTGCGACCGGTACCTTCGCGGGGATATCCGCGGCCTTGTCGCCTCCTTGAGCCGGCTCTTGGATCGCGAGGCGGCGGGCCCGGCGGCGCAGCCGGATCGGCTGGAAGAGGCGATGATCGCGATCATGGCCGGCTTCGGGGTGTACCGCCGATACATTCGCGGCCGGCACGTGTCGCCCCAGGCCCGAGCGTACATCGAACGGGCCGTGGAGACCGCGGTCGGTCATTGCCCCGACCTGGCCCCGTCGATCCATCTGATCGGCGCGGTGCTCCTGTTGGACGACTCGGTCACGGCGGATGCCGCCGCGGTGGACGACGTGGTGCGGTGGGTCATGCGGTTTCAGCAGGTGACCGCTCCGGCCATGGCCAAGGGATTCGAGGACACGCTGCTGTACGTGTACAACCGTCTCATCTCACTCAACGAGGTCGGCGGCGATCCCTCGCGGTTCGGGATCTCGCCGGACGCCTTCCATGCCTTCAACGCCGAGCGGCGGACGCACTGGCCGCACGCCATGAACGCGACGGCCACGCATGACACCAAACGCGGCGAGGACGTGCGGGCGCGGCTCAACGTCTTGTCCGAGGTTCCGGATGAATGGAGCCGCTGCATCGGGCGATGGCGGGACTGGAATGCCGCCGCCAAGGGCCTCTGCGAGGGACAGTCGGCCCCGGCCCCGAACGATGAGTACCTGCTCTACCAGACGCTCGTGGGCGTCTGGCCGTTTGAGGCACAGCCCGATGAAACCTTGACGCGGCGGCTCTGCGAGTACCTGCTCAAGGCCGTTCGCGAAGCGAAGGTCCATACGACCTGGGCCCAACCGAATACGGCGTATGAGGAGGCCTGCCGCGCGTTTGTTCAGCGGGTCCTGGCCGACTCGCCGGACAACGCGTTTCTCCGTGATTTCAAGGCGTTTCAATCGCGCATCGCCTGGTTCGGCGTGTTCAACGCGCTGTCTCAAACGCTGCTGAAGATCGCCTCTCCCGGCGTGCCGGACTTCTACCAGGGCACGGAGGTGTGGGAGCTGAGCCTGGTGGACCCGGACAATCGTCGGCCGGTCGACTATGAGAAGCGGGCTGCTTTTCTTGACGAGCTGGTCGGCTCATCCGCCGATGTGCGGGCCCGCCTCCGGGCCGCCCTTGACCGGCCGCAGGATGGCCGCCTCAAGCTCTTTCTGATCCAGCGGGCGCTGGCGGCCCGCGCAGCGCACCGCGAGGTCTTCGAAAACGGCGACTACGTTCCGCTGGCCGTCCATGGACGATACGCCGATCATATCG
>DSDH01000346.1 GCA_011055475.1 Phycisphaerales bacterium
GTTCGACATTTCCACTTTGTCCTCGGCCACTACTACGAGAAGCATAACGGGGCGCAGTTCGGCCTGCTGCGCAAGGACATGACGCCGCGCCCGGCCTACGTGGCCTTGGCGGCGGTCGGTCGTCTGCTGGCCGGCGCTGAATGCCTGGGCCGATGGGAACAGCCCGGCCGTCCCGATGCCCACGTCATCGCCTTCCGCGCCCGGCCCGATGGGGTGGAGCGGGACGTGCTCGTCGCCTGGGCGGAGAAACCCGTGGATTGGGCCGAGCGCAACAAGACCCGCGTGCCGTTCTCGTTGCCGGAGGCGTGGAAGGCCGAGTCGGTCTGGGACTATCTGGGTCGGCGGCTGGAGACGATGCCCGCCGAGTTGGGGGGTCGGGCCGTGTTTATCGTTTTGCCCGCCGGGCAGACGAAAGAGCTTGCCCTGGGCAAGCCTGCACCGGCCGAACCCCGCGAGGACAAGGTCTGTCCGATTGTGCTCCAGGTGCAGGTGCCGCGCGGGGATGCGGTGAAGATCGCGCTTATTCCCTGGTCACAGGGCTTCGAATACCGCATCGAACCCGACCGGCCATTCGCCCTGCACCTGTTCGCGTACAACTTCACCGATAAGCCCGTGCGTGGTACGCTGCGTTTGGACTCACTGCCTGAGGGGGGGCAATTGGAGCCCCGGCAGTGGGGCCTGTCGATCGAGCCGATGGATCGGACGGCCTTCAAGGGTGAACTACGGATGTCGGCGGGATCGGGCACGGTCAAACTCGTCGGTGATTTCGGGGCTGCGGGCCGGTCGGTCCTGGCCTTTCGCGTGCAAGCCGGAAATCGGGAGGATTGAAAATGAGATACGAGCGAATAGCGTGGATAGGCGCCGTTCTGATCCTGATAGGGGGTGCATGCGGGCATGGCATGGCCGCCGAAACGACGATGGATAAGCCAGTCCTGATCGAGGTGCGCAAGATCTGGGACCAGGCGGAGCACAGCGCGTTTACCGACCTGATCCGTTTCAAGGACTACTGGTTCTGCACGTTTCGCGAGGCCGACAGCCACGTGGGCGGTCGGGATGGGCGGATTCGGGTGATCACCAGCTCCGACGGTCGTGACTGGGCCAGCGCGGCCCTGATCGCCGAATCAGGGGTGGATCTGCGCGACCCGAAGCTCTCGGTCACACCGGATGGCCGATTGATGATCGTCGCCGGCGGATCGGTCTACCGGGAGCGTCAGTTGGTGGGCCGACAGCCGCGGGTCTGCTTCTCGGCGGATGGCCGGGACTGGACCGCCCCCATGCCCGTATGCGAATCCGGCGATTGGCTGTGGCGGGTCACTTGGCATGATGGGGTGGCCTGGGGCGTGTCGTACCGTGCGGGGGCCCCGGAGGGCAAGGTCCTGGCGCTCATGCGCAGCACCGACGGCCTGCGATACGAGCGGGTCTGCCCGCTGGAACTGACCGGTCGCCCGAATGAGACCACCCTGCGTTTCCGGCCGGACGGGACGATGCTGGCCTTGGTGCGTCGCGAGGCCGACAACCGCCACGCCATGATCGGCTCCAGCA
>DSDH01000542.1 GCA_011055475.1 Phycisphaerales bacterium
GCGGTGGAGGTGTACTGGTTCGATGATACGGGTGCGGGCCAGTGCCGGGTGCCGGAGTCGTGGCGGGTGTTGTACAAGGCCGGCGATGCGTGGAAAGAGGTTTCGGCGAAAAGCCCCTACGGCGTGGAGAAAGACCGCTTCAACCGCGTAATGTTCGAGCCGGTCACGACCGACGCCGTGCGTGTGGAGGTGCAACTGCGCCCGGGTGTCTCGGGCGGTATTCTCGAAATGCGGGTGCGCTGAGTCGTTGCGGGGATCGCCTGCGAGGCAGGGTGGGAGACGGGTTCATGCCGAATGGTCAGGCGACGAGCCGGATTGAGGAATACCGTCGCAGTCGGCGGATCGCGGTGCTTTCGCCCGTGGCGTGGCGGACGCCGCCCCGGGCATACGGCGCGTGGGAGACCGTGGCCTCGAACGTGACCGAAGGGCTGCTGGCCCGTGGCTGGGACGTGACGCTGTTTGCGACGGCGGATTCGATCACGCGGGCCAGGTTGCACGCGGTGATCCCCTGCGGCTATGAAGAGGACCGCAGCCTGGACCCCAAGGTGTCCGAGATCCTGCATATCAGCGGGCTGATGGAACGGGCCGGCCGCTTCGACCTGATCCACAACCATTACGACTTTATGCCGCTGGCGTTCAGCCGGTTGATCTCTACACCCATCCTGACCACGATCCACGGGTTTTCTTCGGACAAGATCCGGGCGGTTTACCATAAGTACCGCGATGATGGGTACTTCGTGTCGATCAGCGACGCGGATCGCGATCCGAACCTGCCGTACCTGGCGACGGTGTATAACGGGATCGATCTGTGCAATCTGACGCTTCGGCCCGAGCCGGGTGAGGACCTGATCTTCCTCGGGCGGATTCATCCTGATAAGGGCACGCACCTGGCGATTGAGACGGCCCGCCGCTGCGGGCGCAGGCTGGTGATCGCGGGTATCATCCAGGATGAGGGGTACTTCGAGGAACACGTGGCGCCGCACATTGACGGCCGGCAGGTGGAGTTCATCGGCCCGGTTGATCCGCCCCAGCGGGATGCCCTGTTCGCTCGGGCGTGGGCGGTGTTGCACTTGAATACGATCCCCGAGCGGTTCGGCCTGGTCCTGGCCGAGGCGATGGCCGCGGGTGTGCCCGTCATCGCGATGGACCTGGGTTCGTGCCGTGAGGTGGTGGCCGATGGGCGGACGGGCTTTCTGGTGACGAGCGTGGACCAGGCGGTTCAGGCCGTGGAGCGAATCCGCGAAATCAAACGGACGGCGTGTCGGCGATGGGTCGAGGAGCACTTCACCATCGACCGCATGGTTGAGGCGTATGAGCGGGTCTACGCCCACATCTTCGAAAGGCAAGACCAAGCGAAGTCAGATTTTTGAGATTCGAGGTCGTGATGGATCGACGAGAGTTTCTGCAATGGAGCGGAATGGGTGCGGGGCTGGCGCTGGCGGGTTGTTTCCCGGCGTTCGGACGTGATCGTCGACGCGCACGGCCGAATATCGTGTTCGTGTTCGCCGATCAATGGCGGGCCCAGGCCACGGGCTA
>DSDH01000396.1 GCA_011055475.1 Phycisphaerales bacterium
CCATGATCGCCACCTGCCGCTTGTTCGCCACGGCCAACAGGGCCGCGTACAACGCCACCACGGTTTTGCCCGAGCCCACGTCGCCCTGCAACAGACGGTTCATTGGCACCGACCGCCCCATGTCCGCCGTGATCTCGCGAATGACCGTTTCCTGGTCCTCGGTGAGCAGGAACGGAAACCGGCGACGGATGCGTCGGTCGATCGCCTCGCTCCAGGTCATCGCCGGGGCGACGGCATCGTGTTGAGCGTGGTGCCGCCGCAGGGCCAGGCCCAATTGCATGAGAAACAGCTCCTCGTATTTCAACCGCCGCCGGGCCCGGGCTAGGTGATCGGTATCCACCGGATCGTGAATCTGGCGGTAGGCCTCGGACCGGTCGACCAGATGGTTCCGGCGACGCAATTCCGCCGGGCAGAACTCCTCCATCTGTTCACTCGCCACGGGAAGAATGGACCGGATGATCGCCCGAATCCGACGGCTCGGCAATTGGGCCGTGGCCGGATAGACGGGCCCGCCCAAGGCCGTGTCATCCCCGGCATGGGCCTCATCCAACACCGTGAAACGCGGGTTGACCATCTGAAGCTGATGCTTGTACAGACCCACCTTGCCCGAGGCGGCCAGGACCTGCCCCGGTTCGAGCTGCCGCCGCAGGTACGCGCCGTGAAACCAGACCAGCCAGCAACGCCCCGTCGTATCCGACAGCAGCACCTGGAAACGCGGCGGTCGTCGCCGCGACATGACCTCGGTCTGCTCGATGAGGCCCACGACGGTGACCGTCTGTCCGGGCCGCAACTCACCGATCGCCACGGGTTCGGGCGCAAAGACCCAATCCCGTGGAAAGTAGTCCATCAGATCGGCCACGGTCTGCACGCCCAACTCGGCGAACAATTGCGCCCGCGCCGGCCCCACGCCCTTGACGAACTGGACCGGCGTGGACAAGTCGGGCGGGTTATCCTTCAGGGGTGTATCCTTCGTCGAAGCCATACTCTCCGACCAGCTTGACAAACCGACAGCCGCACAAAAGCGTCGGCTGCAACTGTCCGGCGTGTTTGCGATATCGAATCAACTCCTGGACGAAATCCCCCCCGACCGGGGCCACCAGTAATCCCTCCTCCTTCAACTGCTCGTTTACGGGCGGAGGCACCCGCGGGACGGCCGCGGTGATGATGATCCGGTCGAACGTGTGGGCCTCCGGCCAGCCGGCGCTGCCGTCGCCGACGGCGAACTCCACGTTGTCGATGCCCAGCCGCCCCAGGACCGCCTGGGCGGATTCGGTCAACGGAGCGTACCGCTCGACCGTGTACACCCGCCGCGCCAGCCGCGCCAGGACCGCCGTCTGGTAACCGCTGCCCGTGCCCAGCTCGAGCACCTCGTGCTCCGGCCCCACCTCCAGCGCCTGGGTCATGAGCGCCACGATGTACGGCTGGCTGATCGTCTGGCCCATGCCAATGGGCAAGGGCCGATCCTCGTAGGCGTGCGCGGTGTACTGCGGGCCGACGAAGGCATCCCGGCTGAT
Source organism: Phycisphaerales bacterium (assembly GCA_011055475.1). Taxonomy (GTDB): domain Bacteria; phylum Planctomycetota; class Phycisphaerae; order Sedimentisphaerales; family Anaerohalosphaeraceae; genus DSDH01. The sequence goes on from DSDH01000396.1 coordinate 1,515, forward strand.
CTGGCGCATGGCCTCCAGA
>DSDH01000610.1 GCA_011055475.1 Phycisphaerales bacterium
CGCCACTGCTTATGACAGGGGCTTCGCCGGGCCTGATTCAGGCTCAGATCGCACGGGAGGCATTCTCCATCGGCTGTTACACGCGGCCCTGGGATAAGCACGACTATCGCGCGGCCCTGGATGCGATCGCCGAGGCGGGCTTCCACTATGCCGGGCTCATGACCGCACGCGTCAAGGGCGGCCTGGTCATCTCCGCATCAACGGACCCGGAAGAAGCCCGGCGGATCGGCGAGGAGGCCAAGAGCCGCGGCCTGAAGATCCTGTCGGTCTACGGCGGCGGCATCGGCGTGGATCGCTCCCTCAACGACGGCATCGCCGATCTGCGACGGCTGATCGATAATTGCCACGCCTGTGGGTCGGCCAACCTCCTGATGGGCGGTCTGGGCAACGAAAGCCTCTATGACGTCTACTACAAGGCGATCGCCGAATGCTGCGACGACGCCCAGGGCAAAGGCGTGCACATCAGCCTCAAACCGCATGGCGGCCTGAACGCGACCGGGCCCCAGTGCCGTCGGGCCGTGGAACGGGTCAATCACCCCAACTTCCGCCTCTGGTATGATGCAGGCAACATCTTCTACTATTCCGATGGGATGCTGAACCCCGTGGATGACGTCGAAACCGTCGCCGGACTCGTGACGGGCCTGTGCGTGAAGGACTATCGGCATCCGAAAGACGTGCTGGTCACGCCCGGCGCCGGCCGCGTTGAGTTCCCGGTTGTCTTCGCCCTTCTGCGACAAGGGGGCTTCGCCCGCGGCCCGCTGGTCATCGAATGCCTTGCTCCCGGCGACCTCAAGCAGACGCTTGATCAGGCCAAGCAGGCCAGGCGATTCCTGGAGGAGTTGGTCGCGCAGGACGACCGCGAGGTCCTGGAGCGGTTCGCCGAGACGCTGCAAGCCGGCATCGGTGTGATGGATATCACCCCGCCCATCGGGTATCGCATGAGCGGCTACTTCCGCGAGCGGCTCAGCACCGGCACGGCCAATGCGCTCGAGGCCAAGGCCCTGGTCCTGCGTCAGGGCCGCACCCGGACGGCCCTGGTCTGTTGCGACATCATCGGCATCGCGCCGCAGGTCTCCGAGCGGGCCCGCCACCTCGCCGCGCAGCGCACCATGATCCCCGCGTCGAACATCGTGATCGCCGCGACCCACAGCCATACCGGCCCGCTGTACTGGGGCGCCTTGCGCGACCACTTCCACGCCAAGGCCGTCGCGGAGCACGGCGAGGACCCCTGCGAGCCCTTTGACTATGCCCAGCAACTCGTAGATCACATCGTGCGCGCCATCGGCGAAGCGAACCAAGCGACCGCCCCCACGGACATCACCGCGGGCACCGCCGAGCAGCACGGGCTCTCGTTCAATCGACGCTTTCACATGAAGGATGGCTCGGTCCGCTTCAATCCCGGCGTGCTGAACCCCGACATCGTCAAGCCGGCCGGGCCCATCGACCCGCAGGTCGGCATCGTCATGCTCCGCCGCCCCGGTGCCAAAAGACCCTTCGCCGCCGTGGTCAACTTCGCCCTGCACCTGGACAC
>DSDH01000602.1 GCA_011055475.1 Phycisphaerales bacterium
GAACGCCGCGGCCGCGGCGGCGACGATGACCGGCGACGATCTGGCGGCGTTGATCGGCCAGGCCGCCCAGCTCGGCGACTTGGCGGATCAGATGCAACTGACCGAGGCCATGATTCAACAGCTCTATGCGGCAGGCCAGTGCCTCGGACAAGGCCTCGGAGGGCGAGGCAGCCGACAATCCTGGGCGGCCTTCGGCCGTCCCGGTCGCGGGGCCGGCTTGGGCCCGCCGGCGCGCACACGAGGCACGCCATCGGAGGGGCCCGCGCCGACGGAACTGTCCGGCGTCCGGTCGCCGAACCAGGACGGGCCGATCGTGGCCAGCTTCTACTTCAAGGGAGAACAAATCAAGGGTGAGGCGCAGCGCGACTACCACGACGTGGTCCGCGCGGGCCGGGACTTGGCCGCCGAGGCGGTGACCAATAACGAAATCCCGCGCAAGTACGCCGAATCGGTCAGGCAGTATTTCAGCCGACTCGAAGCCGAGGCCCCCACGACTGACCCGTCCGAGACACCGGTGAGTCCATGACCGTCGAGCTCCGACCAGCACAATCGATGCCAAGAATGTGAGCGACTCGCCACGAACAGGGTGCAACAAAGGAGGTTGCAGACGGGTCGCCGCCGGCCTGCCCGCCGGTATGCCTTTTGACGCTGTCCTGCGAACCGGGATATGACGAGCATGACCGCCAGCGCGTTTGTTTTCTACCTGGATCGGCCGGTCTGGCTGTTGGCATTGGTGCTGATCGTTCCACTCGTGTGGCTGGGTCGGCGGCACATGGTCGCCCTCGGTCCCGTGCGACGATGGGGGGCGATCCTCCTGCGGTGTCTTGTCGTGCTCATTCTCGTGTTGCTGTTGGCCCGTCTGGTCCTGGCCCGCATGCATGAGACGGTCACCGTCATTGCCGTGATCGACCGCAGCCGGTCCATTCCGACGGAGCAGGCCGAGCAGGGACTGGCCTACCTGGAGGACCTACTGCCCGACAGGGATCCGGAGGACGTCACCCAGGTCGAAGCCCGCCACCGATTGGCCGTCGTTGAGGTGGCCGAGAGCGTCGGCATCAGCACGCTGGGCGCTCCGGACATGAAGATCCGGCGTCGCAACACCACGCTGGAGGGTACCCAGAGCCGACTGGCCGACGGGATCCAAATGGCCATGGCGATCGCGCCGCCCGATTCGGCGACCCGGATCGTGCTACTCAGCGACGGCAACCAGACCGCCGGCGACCTGCGGGAGGCGGCGCGGCTGGCCGCCGGCAACGGCATCCCCATTGACGTGGTGCCCATGCGCTACGAGTACGAGCGGGAGGTCGTCTTTCGTCGTCTGGTCGCGCCGACGCGCCTGCGGGCCGGGCAGACCGTCCCACTGCGTTTCGTGCTGAGCAGCACCGGGCCGATCGCAGGCCGCATCGCCCTATACGTCAACGGCGCCCCCATCGACCTGGACCCGGATTCGGACGGCATCGGCGCCCCGGTGATTCTCCAGGGTGGGACAAACGTCCACACGGTCTCTCTGCCC
>DSDH01000548.1 GCA_011055475.1 Phycisphaerales bacterium
GACCCACGTGTTGCCGGGTCCAACGATCTTGTCCACCCGTGGGATGGTCCGCGTGCCGGCCGCCAGCGCCGCGACCGCCTGCGCCCCACCCACGCGATAGACCTCGCGAATGCCCAGCTCGTGACAGACCGCCAGAATCACGGGGTGAATCGTGCCCTGATAGCGTGGCGGGGAAACGACGGCAATCTCCCTGACGCCCGCCACCTGAGCCGGCACCGCCGTCATGATGACCGTCGAGGGCAGCGGCGCCGACGCCCCCGGCACGCACACGCCCACGCGCCGGATGGGCGTATAACGGATGCCTGGTGAATCGGTCTTGTCCTTGTCGCCGACGAAAATGGCCGACTGATACGCCCGCACGTTGTCGATGGCCCGACGCAAGGAGTCCAACAGCGCCGCGTCCGTTTGCGCGTGAGCGTCGCGCATCTCCTGCTCGGGGACTCGCAGGCGCTCCGCATTGAAATCGGGTGCATCGAACCGACGGGTGTAATCGACCAGCGCCGCGTCGCCTTCGTGAATCACGCCCTGCACGATCTGCAAGACCGCGTTGAATCCATCGGACCCCGGCTCGAAGCTCGCCTCGGCGGCAAGCATCCGGCGCAACTCCTCGATCTGCTGCTCAAAAGTCGGCTCAGAGGAGTGGAGCAGTATCCGGTCCAGATGTTCCAGCCCGTCGGTCATCGGAAGTTTCCGTGGGTGTAGGTGCGCACCGCCCGCTGAAGCAGAAGGTAGTATTCATTGTTATATCGGGTGACGACCCCGGAGACACGGAACCGCATCCGCTGCGGCGAAGCGTCCAGCATAACCTCAGTCCGCTGGAGCACGGTATCGGGCAGCACGTGGAACGAGAGCCCCTCGATCTTGCGGCCGAACCCGTCCAGCACAAAGGTCCGCCGGCCGGCCTTGCCCGTGAAGTAGCCGGTGCGATCCACCATCGCCACGTCGCGGTCACCTTCCAGCATCTGAGGCAGCTTCTCCAGGTCCAGCACCACATCCGGCTGCAGTCGCCGGCGGATGTGGGCGGGCAGGATCGACGGTTCATTGGGATCGGCGGCCGGCGTCATTTCGACCGGCGTAGCCTCGGCGGGGACCACCGGGGCCGATCGCGTCGGCACGAAGTGCACGCAATAAAGGTAGTTGACGCCGCGATACAGAGTGACCCGCGCCGTCATCCACACGCCCAAAGTCTGGCGGCCGGACTCAAACAGGGCGGCCATCTTTTCAAGGGGATTGGACCGCAGCAGCTCAATCGGCGTACCCTCGGCGATCGTGCGGCGTCCGTCGGTGAGCGGCTCGGCGGGAACGAACACCCACCGTTTGTCCTCGGTCGGGCGGACGATGCCCCGCGTGCCGAGAAGAACGTGTCCATCCCGCAGTGGTCCCTGGCGTGGTTCGTCGGTTTCGGATGCGGCCGCAAGCACGCCGGTCACTCCCGCGACCAGCACAATCATCACAGCGAACCTTCTCATTGCGGTATCCCTTCCTGCACGGTCAGACTGCGC